>NZ_JBFUEB010000178.1:0-7839 GCF_056404395.1 Rhizobacter sp. P2_D12
GCGCGCTGGTCAGCGCGGCGAACTGGGCTGTGCCCAGCGCGACGATCTCGTCGGTCGTCAGCGCCGCCACTGCGGCGGCGCTCAGCGCGCGCACCGCGCCGGTGCTCAGCGCCGCCAGGTCGGCCGTCTCCAGCGCCGCCACCTGGGTCGCCGTCAGCGCGGCCGCCTGGGCGGTCGACAGCGCGGCGAACTGCGTGGTCGTCAACGCGTTCAGGTAGTCGGTGTGCAGCGCGCCGATCTGCGGGCCGGTCAGCGACGCGATCTGCGCGGTCGTCAAGGCCGCGAACTGGTCCGAGCTGAGTGCGTCCACCTGCGCCGGCGTCAGCGCGCGGAATGCGGCCGAGCCCAGCGCCCGCAGGTCGCTCGTCTCCAGCGCCAGCATCTGCTGCGGCGTCAGCGCGGCGGCCTGCGTCGCGGTCAGCGCCGCCGCCTGGGCGGTCGTCAGCGCGGCGATCTCGTCGGTCGTCAGCGCGGCCACCGCGGCAGCGCTCAGCGCCTTGATGGCCGAGGTGTTCAGCGCCGCCCAGTCGGCCGTCTCCAGCGCGGCCACCTGGGCCGGCACCAGGCCTGCCACCTGGGCCGAAGACATCGCGGCGAACTGCGCCGTGCTCAGCGCGCGCAGGTCGTCGGTGCCGAAGGCCGCCACCTGGCCCGGCGTCAGCGAGGCCACCTGCGCGGTCGTCAGCACCGCCAGCTGGTCCGATGTCAGCGCGTCGATCTGGGCATTGCTCAGCGCCCGGAACGCGGCCGTGCCCAGCGCCCGGATGTCCGCCGTCTCCAGCGCCGCGACCTGGTCGGTCGACAGCGCGATCACCTGGGCCGAGGTCAGCGCGGCGACCTGCGTGGTCGTCAGCGCCTGCAGGTCGTCGCTGCCCAGCCCGGCGATCTGCGTCGGCGTCAGCTTCGCGATCTGCGCCGTCGTCAGCGCCCCGAACTGCGCGGGCGTGAACGCGTCGATCTGCGCCGGGCTCAGCGCCTGGAAGGCCGCGGAGCCCAGCGCGCGCAGGTCGGCCGTCTCGAGGGCCGCGACCTGGTCGGTCGTCAGCGCCGCCACCTGGGCGCTGTTCAGCGCGGCGACTTGCGCCGTCTGCAAGGCCTGGATGTCAGCGGTCGTCAGGGCCGCGATCTGCGCCGGCGCCAGCGCGCCCACCTGCGCGGTGCCGAGCAGCGCCACCTGGTCGGTGCTCAGCGCGTCCAGCTGCGCGGCCGACAGTCCGCGCAGCGCCGCCGTCGTCAGCGCGCGCAGGTCGGCCGTCTCCAGGTTCACGATCTGCTGCGTCGTCAGCGCCGCCGCCTGCGCGCTGTTCAACGCCGCGAACTCGGCGGTGGTCAGCGCGTTCAGCACCTGCGTCGCCATCGCGGCGATCTGCGCCGGCGTCAGTGCCGCCACCTGCGCCGTGGTCAGCGCGACCAGCTGCGCGGTCGTCAGTGCATTCAGGTCGGCCGTCGGCAGCTGCGCCACCTGGGCCGTCGTCAAGGCTGCCAGCTGCTGCGTCGTCAGCAGGCTCACTTCCTGGGTCGTCAGTGCGGCCAGTTGCGCGCTGTTCCAGCTCCGGATCGCCGCGGTGGTCAGTGCGCGCAGGTCGGCGGTTTCCAGGTTCGCCGCCTGCGTGGTCGTGATCGCGCCGGCCTGCGTCGCCGACAGCAGCGCGAACTGCGCCGTCGTCAGCGCATTCAGCTCGGCCGTCGTCATGCCGGCGATCTGCGCCGTCGTGAGCGCCTGCACCTGGGCGTCGGTCAACCCGCCGGTGCTGGACGTGGGCGTCGCCGGCGTGGTCGAGGTCGAGCCGCCGCTGCCGCCGTCGGACGAGAACAGGTCCCGCCACGCCGAGGGCAGCAGCTTGCCGACCAACCATTTGACGAAGCCGAATTTCATTCAGATGACCGGCGTGGCAACGCGGCACGCACTCCAGGGGGTGCGTGCCGCGCCGTCAGCCTCCCTCCATCAGATCAGCGGGCCGATGTTCTTCAGGTGTTCTTCATCGGCCAGGAGCTTGTGGTCCACGTGCACCGCGGCATGCGCCGCCGGCTGCACCGTGGCCGCCGTCGGGGCGCTGCTGCCGCCCAGCACGTCGGCCGTCGGGGCCGCCAGCACGTCGGACAGCGCGACCGGCAGTTCCTTGGTCGTCGCCGCCTCGGTGCTCGCCTGCTTGCCGAACCAGACGTCGGCCATGTCGTGCTTGGCGCCGTCCGTCGTCGTGTAGCTCGACACCAGGCCCAGCAGGTTGCCGTTCTGCACCGTGGTGCCGGTGGCCGCATGCAGGTCCAGCGAGACGATCCCGAAGTCGGCCAGGCCCTTGAGCTCGCCGGCTTCCGAGATGCCGTCCTGGTTGGCATCGACCCACACCTTCAGCTTGTCGAAGTTAGCGTCCGCTGCGGTCAGCTTGCCGTCGTGGTTCGTGTCCTCGATCTTCATGGCCTCGTACCCGTTGCCGGCGCGGGTGCCGTCGGCCTTCAGGGTCGCGACGCCGAACAGCTCGGTGCCGTCGTTGATCTTGCCGTCGCCGTTGCGGTCCATCACCAGCAGGCCGTCCGTCGCCGAGGCCCAGCCCACCTTCGAGGCGTGGCCGCTGGCGTTCAGGTCGAAGCTGACGCCGTGCGCCGCCGACACCGTCGAGACGCCGTCGCCGTTCAGGTCCAGCACGATCGGCGAGGCAGCCATGAAGGCATCCAGCTGCGGCGACGACATCACCGCGATGTCCTGGCCTTCGAAGGCCGAGATCTGCGTCATCGACATCGCCGCGATGTCCTGCGTCTCCAGGGCCATCGTCTGTGTGGTCGTCAGCGCGATGATCTGGTCGGTCGTCAGCGAATGCACCTGCGCGGTCGTGAAGGCGGCGATCTGCGCCGCGCTCAGGGCCTGGAAGGTGTCGGTCGTGATCGCCATCACCTGGTCGGTCGTCATTGCCTGGATCGAGGCCGTGCTCAGCGCATGGATGTCCGCGGTCTCCAGGTTGCCGATCTGCGTTGCCGTCAGCGAGGCCACCTGGGCGGTGTTCATCACCAGGAACTGCGACGCGGTGAAGGCGTTCAGGTCGTCGGTCGACAGGTGCGACAGCTGCGAGGTCGTCAGGTTGCTCACCTGGCCGCCCAGCGACGACAGCTGCGTCGTGGTCAGTTCGGCCAGCTGGGCGTCCGACAGGGCACGCAGCGAGGTCGAGGTCAGCGCACGCAGGTCCTGCGTCTCGATCACCGAGATCTGGTCGGTGGTGAAGGCCATCACCTGGGCCGTCGACAGCGCCGCGAAGTGCGCCGTGTTCAGGGCCTGGATGTCGTCGGTGGCCAGCGTGCCGATCTGCGTCGGCGTCAGCGCCGCCACCTGCGCGGTCGTCATCGCGGCGAACTGCGTCGTCGTCAGCGCGTTCAGGTCATCGCTGGACAGGCCG
Organism: Rhizobacter sp. P2_D12; assembly: GCF_056404395.1. Lineage (NCBI taxonomy): Bacteria > Pseudomonadati > Pseudomonadota > Betaproteobacteria > Burkholderiales > Sphaerotilaceae > Rhizobacter > Rhizobacter sp. P2_D12. The sequence goes on from NZ_JBFUEB010000178.1 coordinate 3,387, forward strand.
GCGACCTGGGTCGTCGTCAGCGATGCGACCTGGCCGGTCGTCAGGGCCGCGAACTGGTCGGAGCCCATCGCGTCCAGCTGGCTGCCGCTCAGCGCGCGCAGCGAGGCGGTGCTCAGCGCACGCAGGTCGTCGGTCTGCAGGGCCGCCATCTGGTCGGTGCTGAAGGACTGGGCCTGGGCCGTCGTGAAGACCGCGAACTGGCTGGTCGTCAGCGCGTTCAGGTCGTCGGTGGTCAGCGTGCCGACCTGACCGGCCGTCAGCGCCACCACCTGGGCGGTCGTCAGCGCCGCCATCTGGTCCGAGGTCAGGGCCGCCAGCTGGTCCGAATCGAGCGCGCGGATCGCGTTGGTGCTCAGCGCGCGCAGGTCGGCGGATTCCAGGTTCGGCATCTGGTCGGTCGTCAGCGCATGCGCCTGGGCCGTGGTCATCGCCGCGTACTGGCTCACCGTCATCGCACGCAGGTCGTCCGATTGCAGGCCGGCGATCTGGCTGGCCGTGAGCGAAGCCACTTGCGTGGTCGACAGCGCCGCGAAGTCGGCGGTGTTCAGCGCGTTCAGGTCGTCGCTGGCCAGGTTGGACAGCTGGGCCGTCGTCATCGCCTGCACCTGGGCCACCGTCAGCTGGCCCATCTGGTCGGAGGTCAGCGAATCGACCTGGGCGGTGCTCAGGTTGGCGATCGCCGCGGTGCTCAGTGCACGCAGGTCGGCCGATTCGAGCGTCGGCAACTGGTCGGTGGTCAGCGAGGCCACCTGCGCGGTCGACAGGATCGCGAACTGGGCGGTGCTCAGCGCGTTCAGGTCGTCCGAGGCCAGCGAGGACAGCTGGGTGGTCGTCAGCGCGGCCACTTGCGCGGTGGTCAGCGAGGCGATCTGGTCGGAGGTGAGGGCGGCGAACTGGTCGCTGTTCAGGCCGCGGATGCCGGCGGTGCTGATGGCACGCAGGTCGGCCGATTCCAGGTTCGGGATCTGGTCGCTGGTCAGCGCACCGACTTGCGCGGTGGTCAGCGCGGCGTACTGCGCCGTCGTCATCGCACGCAGGTCGTCGGTCTGCAGGCCTGCGACCTGGCTCACCGTCAGCGACGCGACCTGGGCGGTCGACAGCGCGACGAAGTCGGCTGTGTTCAGCGCGTTCAGGTCATCGGTGACCAGGTTGCTCAGCTGGGCGGTCGTCAGGCCGGCGACCTGGGCGGTCGTCAGCTGGCCCATCTGGTCGGAGGTGAGGGCGTCGATCTGCGCGGTGGTCCAGTTGCGCAGCGCGGCGGTGCTCAGTGCACGCAGATCCGCAGACTCCAGCGTCGGGATCTGGTCGGTCGTCAGCGCGGCGGCCTGGGCGGTCGACAGGGCCGCGAAGTGGGCGGTCGTCAGCGCGTTCAGGTCGTCGGAGCCGAGTTGCGACAGCTGGGTCGTCGTCAGCGCGGCGACCTGGCCGGTCGTCAGCGCGGCGAACTGGTCGCTGGTCAGCGAGCCGAGCTGCGAAGAGTCGAGCTGGCGCAGCGCCGCGGTGCTGATGGCACGCAGGTCGGCAGATTCCAGGTTCGGCAACTGGTCGGTCGTCAGCGCGGCGATCTGCGTGGTGCTCATCGCGGCGTAGTGCGCCGTGCTCAGGGCACGCAGGTCATCGGACTGCAGGCCGGCCACTTGCGTGGCGGTCAGCGAGGCGACTTGCGCAGTGGACAGCGCGGCGAACTGCGCGGTGTTCAGCGCGTTCAGGTCGTCGGTGACCAGGTTGGACAGCTGGGCGGTCGTCAGCGCGGCGACTTGCGCCGTCGTCAGCTGGCCCATCTGGTCGGAGGTCAGCGCGTTCAGCTGGTCGGTGCTCCAGCCGCGCAGCGCGGCGGTGCCGAGCGCACGCAGGTCGGCCGATTCGAGCGTCGGGATCTGGTCGGTCGTCAGCGAGGCCACCTGCGCGGTCGACAGGATCGCGAACTGGCTGGTGCTCAGCGCGTTCAGGTCGTCCGAGGCCAGCGAAGACAGCTGGGTGGTCGTCAGGGCCGCCACCTGTGCGGTCGTCAGCGAGGCGATCTGGTCCGAGGTCAGCGCAGCGAACTGGTCGCTGTTCAGGCCGCGGATGCCGGCGGTGCTGATGGCGCGCAGGTCGGCCGATTCCAGGTTCGGGATCTGGTCGCTGGTCAGTGCACCGACTTGCGCGGTCGACAGCGCGGCGTAGTGGGCCGTCGTCATCGCACGCAGGTCATCGGATTGCAGGCCGGCGATCTGGCTGGCGGTCAGCGAGGCGACCTGGGCGGTGGACAGCGCGACGAAGTCGGCCGTGTTCAGCGCGTTCAGGTCGTCGGTTGTCAGGTGCGACAGCTGGTTGGTCGTCAGGCCGGCCACTTGCGCGGTCGTCAGCTGGCCCATCTGGTCGGAGGTCAGCGCGTTCAGCTGGTCGGTGCTCCAGCTGCGCAGCGCGGCGGTGCTCAGCACGCGCAGGTCGGCCGATTCCAGCGTCGGGATCTGGTCGGTGGTCAGCGACGCGATCTGCGTCGACGACATCGCCGCGAACTGGCTGGTGCTCAGCGCGTTCAGGTCGTCCGATGCCAGCGAGGCGATCTGGGTGGTCGTGAGCGCGGCCACCTGCGTGGTCGTCAGCGAGGCGATCTGGTCCGAGGTCAGCGCAGCGAACTGGTCGCTGTTCAGGCCACGGATGCCAGCGGTGCTGATGGCCCGCAGGTCGGCCGACTCCAGGTTCGGCATCTGGTCGCTGGTCAGCGCACCGACCTGCGTGGTCGTCAGCGCGGCGTACTGGGCCGTGCCGAGGGCGCGCAGGTCATCCGATTGCAGGCCGGCGATCTGGCTGGCGGTCAGCGAGACCACCTGGGCGGTGGACAGTGCGGCGAACTGCGCGGTGTTCATCGCGTTCAGGTCGTCGGTCGTCAGGTGCGACAGCTGGGCGGTCGTCAGGCCGGCCACTTGCGCGGTCGTCAGCTGGCCCATCTGGTCGGAGGTCAACGCGTTCAGCTGGTCGGTGCTCCAGCTGCGCAGCGCGGCGGTGCTCAGCACGCGCAGGTCGGAGGACTCCAGCACCGGGATCTGGTCGGTCGTCAGCGAGGCCACTTGCGTGGTCGACAGCGCGGCGTACTGCTGCGTCGTCAGGGCGCGCAGGTCGTCGCTGTTCAGCGTCGACAGCTGGGTGGTCGTCAAGGCAGCCACCTGGCCGGTCGTCAGCGCGGCGATCTGGTCGGAGCCCAGGGCAGCGAGCTGGTCGGAGTTGAGCGCACGGATCGCGCTCGTGCCGATGGCCCGCAGGTCGGCCGATTCGAGGTTCGGGATCTGGTCGCTGGTCAGCGCGCCGACCTGGGTCGAGGTCATCGCGGCGTACTGCGCGGTGCCCAGTGCACGCAGGTCATCGGACTGCAGGCCGGCGATCTGGCTGGCGGTCAGCGAGGCGACCTGGGCGGTGGACAGCGCGGCGAACTGCGCGGTGTTCAGCGCGTTCAGGTCGTCGGTGACCAGGTTGGACAGCTGGGCGGTCGTCAGGCCGGCCACTTGCGCGGTCGTCAGCTGGCCCATCTGGTCGGAGGTCAGGGCGTCGATCTGCGCGGTGCTCCAGCCCTTCAGCGCGGCGGTGCTCAGCGCGCGCAGGTCGGCCGATTCCAGCGTCGGGATCTGGTCGGTCGTCAGTGCAGCGGCCTGGGCGGTCGACAGCGATGCGAACTGGCTGGTCGTCAGGGCGTTCAGGTCGTCCGAGGCCAGCGAAGACAGCTGGGTCGTCGTCAGTGCGGCGACCTGGCCGGTCGTCAGCGCGGCGAACTGGTCGCTGGTCAGCGAACCGAGCTGGTCGCTGTTCAGCTGGCGCAGCGCCGCGGTGCTGATCGCACGCAGGTCGGCCGATTCCAGCTTCGGCAACTGGTCGGTCGTCAGCGCGGCGACTTGCGCGGTCGTCAGCGCCGCGAACTGGGCGGTGCCGAGGGCGCGCAGGTCATCGGACTGCAGGCCGGCGATCTGGGTCGGGGTCAGCGAGGCGACCTGGGCAGTGGACAGCGCGACGAACTGCGCGGTGTTCAGTGCGTTCAGGTCGTCGGTCACCAGGTTGGACAGCTGGGCGGTCGTCAGACCGGCCACTTGCGCGGTCGTCAGCTGGCCCATCTGGTCGGAGGTCAGCGCATCGATCTGTGCGGTGGTCCAGTTGCGCAGCGCGGCGGTGCTCAGCGCACGCAGGTCGGCCGATTCCAGCGTCGGGATCTGGTCGGTCGTCAGCGCGGCGAGCTGCGTCGACGACATCGCGGCGAACTGGGTGGTGCTCAGCGCGTTCAGGTCGTCGGAGGCCAGCGAGGCGATCTGCGTGGTCGTCAGTGCAGCCACCTGGCCGGTGGTCAGCGAGGCGATCTGGTCCGAGGTCAGCGCGGCGAACTGGTCGCTGTTGAGGCCGCGGATGCCGGCGGTGCTGATGGCACGCAGGTCGGCGGACTCGATGTTGGGCATCTGGTCGCTGGTGAGCGCACCGACTTGCGCGG
>NZ_JBFUEB010000179.1:0-7743 GCF_056404395.1 Rhizobacter sp. P2_D12
CCACACCACCACCGCACCCCTGCCGCGCCGCCGCACCGCCTGGCTCGGCGCCTGGCTCGCCGCCGCCGCGCTGCTGCTGCCGGCCGCGGCCGGCGCCCAGGAAACCGTCTGCGCCCGCGTCAAGATCGAGATCAAGCAGGAGCTCACGCTCGAGCGCCAGGCCTTCGACGCCGAGATGAAGATCAACAACACCACCGACAGCGGCGTGATCGAGAACGTCTCGGTGGTGGTCAAGGTCACCGACGAGGCCGGCACGCCGGTGGCCATCACCGACAACCCGAACGACACCTCGGCCAAGTTCTTCATCCGCCTGTCCAACAAGCAGAACATCAGCGACGTCGACGGCAGCGGCACCGTCAACCCCAAGACCACCAGCATCATCAACTGGCTGCTGATCCCGGCGCCGGGATCGGCCGGCAACAGCCCGCTGGGCAAGAAATACCTGGTCGGCGCGACCCTCAAGTACCGCTTCGGCGGCGAAGACACGGTGCTCGAGATCTCGCCCGACGTCATCACCGTCAAGCCGCTGCCGCTGCTCACGCTCGACTACTTCCTGCAGCAGGACGTGATCGGCGACGACCCGCTGACGCCCGAGATCGAGGCGGTCGAGCCGGCCACGCTGGGCGTGCGCGTCAAGAACAACGGCTATGCCGCCGCGAAGAACCTGAAGATCGATTCGGCGCAACCGAAGATCGTCGAGAACAACCAGGGCCTGCTGATCAACTTCACGCTGACCGGCAGCTACGTCAACGACGCACCGGCGCAGAACACGCTGCTGCTGAACTTCGGCGACATCGCGGCCGGCACCAGCAAGACCGGGCGCTGGCTGCTCGAGACCACGCTGGCCGGCAAGTTCACCGAGTTCACCGCCAAGTTCAGCCATGCCGACGAACTGGGCGGCACGCTGACCTCGCTGCTGCAGGCCACCAATGCCCACCTGCTGATCCGCGACGTGCGCGTCGACCTGCCGGGGCGCGACATGGTGCGCGACTTCCTGGCGCAGGACGGCGACGTGGTGCGCGTCTACGAATCCGACGGCCCCGACACGCTGGTCACCGACCGCAGCGCCGTCGCGCAGATGACGGCCGGCACCAACCCGGCGGGCAACGCGAGCTACCGCATCAGCTTCCCGGCCACAGCCGGCTTCGCTTACTTGAAGCTGCCCGACCCGTTCAACGGCACCAAGGCCCTGGGCGTGGTGCAGCGCTCCGACGCGAAGCAGCTGCTGCCCGAGAACGCCTGGCTGTCGAAGACCCGCAACCTCGAGGCCAAGCGCTGGGAGTACTGGGTCAACATCTTCGACGTCAACACCACCGGCAGCTACGACACCGAGTTCAAGGCCCCGCTGCCCGGCGCCACGCCGCCGAACCTGCAGTTCATCCCCGACCACACGGTCACCGAAGAGCACCAGGTGTCGTTTCTGGTCGAGGCCAGCAGCGCCACCGGCCTGCCGGTGACGATCGGCGCCGCGCCGTTGCCGGCCGGAGCCCGCCTGCTGCCGCAGGCCGCCGACCCGCAGGCGCCGACGCTCGCACGCGCGCTGTTCGACTGGACGCCGCCCAAGGGCTCGGCCGGCACCTACCTGATCACCTACACCGCGAATGACGGCACGCTGTCCGGCACGCGCTCGGCGCGCATCAAGGTCGAATCGAGCACGCCGCCACCCGGGCCTGGCACGCCGACCATCGGCACGCCGGCCTCCGGCGGCCAGGTGACGAGCCTGCGGCCGAGCCTGGCGGTGCAGACCTCCACCAACCCGGCCGACCCGAGCACCCAGGTGCAGTTCGAGCTGTACCGCGACGAGGCGATGACGCAGCTGGTCGAGAGCGCGCTGGTGGCCAAGGCGCCGCCGCTGCCCGGCAACGGCGGCGGCAGCGTGCCGCAACCGACGAGCTGGCAACCGGCGGCCGACCTGAACGACAACACCACGTACTGGTGGCGTGCGCGGGCCTACGACGGCACCCAGGTGTACAGCACCTGGGTCAACGCCCGCTTCTTCGTCAACCTGTTCAACGACGCCCCTGACAGTTTCAACCTGACCAGCCCGTCGCCGAATGCCGAGGTGTCGCTGCTGCAACCAGTGCTGAGCTGGACCAACAGCGCCGACAAGGATGGCGATGCGGTCACCTACGCGGTGGCGATCTATCGCAACGCCGCGCTGACCGAGCTGGTGACGCAGGTGGCCGACCTGGCCGGCGATGCCGGTGGCACCAGCAGCTGGACGGTGGCACTGCCGCTGTCCAACCACGTCACGTACTACTGGCGCGTGACCGCCAAGGACGCGCTGGGTGCGCAGACAGCCAGTCTTGCGCGCCCGTTCCTGGTCAACACCGGCAACACCGCACCGTCGGTGCCGGTCATCCAGAGCCCGGTGCCCGGCGGGCAGAGCGCCGTGTCGCCGACGCTGCTGAGCATCCAGAACAGCAGCGACGCCGAGAACGACCTGCTGACCTACGTGTTCGAGATCGACACCGCCAACACCTTCGATTCCGGCGACAAGCGCAGCTCGGGCCAGGTGATCCAGAGCGCCGGTTCGGTCACCAGCTGGCCGGCCGCCAACCTGGTCGAGAACAAGCGCTACTACTGGCGCGTCAAGGCGCAGGACGGCCGCGCCGAATCGGCCTGGGCGGCAGGCGACTTCCTGTTCAACGCCGTCAACGAAGCCCCGCCTGCGCCCACGGTGCGCAACCCCGGCAACGGCGCGTGGACGCCGAGCCTGCAGCCCAGCCTGGAAGCCAACCCGGTGCCCGATCCCGAAGGCGATGCCGTGCACTACGAGTTCGAGGTCTACGAAGATGCGGCGCTGGCCCACAAGGTGACCGATGGCAGCTCGTCCAACACCGGCTGGATCGTGCCGGTGGCGCTGGCCGACAAGACCACGCACTGGTGGCGCGTGCGCGCGCTCGATCCGCAGAACACCGCCAGCGCCTGGTCGGCGCCCAGCGTGCTGTACGTCAGCACCGGCCCGTACCAGGATCCGAGCATCCAGGTGACGGCGCCGGCCACCGCGATCCAGCCGACCCTGGTCGACAACCGCAAGCTGGTGACGCTGCGCTGGGAAGGCACCGATCCGAACATCGAGCCGACCATCGCGCTGTACTACGGGACCAGCAAGACCGGCTACGGCGGCACGCTGATCGTCGACGGGCTGCGCCAGGAGTCCGGCACGCAATCGGGCACCTACGTGTGGGACGTGACGGGCCTGCCCACCGGCACCTATTACGTGCATGCCGCGATCTACGACGCCAAGGGCATCGGCCGGGCCTACGCGGCCGGCTCGGTGGTGATCGCGCCGGCGACGCAGACCGGCGTCATCACGGTGACCGGCAACAACCTCTCGACCAACGAGACCGGCACGTCCAAGACCTTCACCGTCAAGCTCGGCAAGCAGCCGACGGCCGACGTCGTGATCCCGATGGCCTCGAACAACCCGCGCGAAGGCACGGTCAGCCCGCCGTCCTTCACCTTCACCTCGGCCAACTGGAGCACCGCGCAGACCGCCACCGTGACCGGGCGCGACGATTGCGTGCTCGATGCGGCGCAGACCTACCAGGTGGTGCTCGGCGCCGCCGTGTCGAACGACCCGAACTACATCGGGCTGGTCGGGCGGCCGGTGACCGTGACCAACGGCGACCGCGGCGACAACGCGAGCGGCACCAATTCGCCGGACATCCACGTCTGCGGCTACTCGCTGGTCAGCATCCGCCAGCTGGCGGCCAAGAGCTACGAGTACGTGATCAAGGTCGAGTTCTCGAACAGCGGCGCGCCCGTCACCGGTGTGCAGGCGACACTGAGCGGCATGCCCAGCGGCTTCACCGCCCCGGACAACCAGGTGCTGATGGGCGCGATCGGCACCAACGAGACCACCAAGCCGGCCGACACCATCACCTTCCTGGCGCCGCGGCTGCTGTTGAATCCGCCCAACAGCATCAAGGGCTGGGCCGTCTGGAGCGTGACAATCCAACGCTAGTCGCGCAGGGAAAGCGGGCAGTTCGCCACTAGACTGCCCGCTGGCGAGGTTCGAGGTTTCCGGGAATGAGAAGAGCAGTCACAAGGCGCGAGGGATTCACGTTGCTGGAGTTGCTGGTGGTGATCGTCATCATCGGCCTGCTGGCAGCCTACGTCGGGCCGCGCTATTTCGCGCAGCTGGGCAAGTCGGAGCGCGGCGCCGCCAAGGCGCAGATCGAAGGCCTGGGCCGTGCGCTCGACGCCTACCGGCTCGATACCGGCCACTATCCGACAACCGAGCAGGGCCTGGCCGCGCTGGTCGTCAAGCCGAACGACGAGCCGAAGTGGACCGGCCCCTACCTGCAGAAGGCCGTGCCGCCCGATCCCTGGGGCACGCCCTACGTCTACCGCTCGCCGGGGCAGGGGGGCGATTTCGACCTGCTGTCCAACGGCAAGGACGGCCAGCCCGGCGGGGATGGCGACGCGGCCGACATCTCGTACCGCTGATCCTCGCGCCGACCACCAGGGTTCCGTCCATGCAAGTCCCGGATCGTCCCAGCCCCGCGGGAGCGGCGGCGCCCGTCACGCGCCTGCGCCTGCGCGTGCAAGGCGCCGACGGCCGTGCGCAGACGCTGGAGTACGCCGACGTCCCCGAGCACGAGGCGGTGCGCCGCGCCGTCGCGCGCGGCCTGCGCGTGCTGGCGATCGAGACCGGGCTCGATGCCGCCGCCGCATCGGCCTCGGCCGCCGGCGCGCATTTCCCGCTGCTGCTGTTCAGCCAGGAGCTGCTCGCGCTGCTCGACGCCGGGCTGAACCTGAACGAGGCGCTCGAGACGCTGCACGCCAAGGAACGCCAGCCGCCGGTGCGCGCGGTGCTGGACGCGATGCTGCAGGGCCTGCGCGAAGGCAAGAACTTCTCCGACGTGCTGGCACGCACGCCGCGCCACTTCCCCGAGGTCTACGTGGCCACCGTGCGCGCCGCCGAACGCACCGGCGACCTGCCGCGCGCGCTGTCGCGCTTCATCGCCTACCAGCTGCAGTTCGACACCATCCGCAAGAAGCTCATTTCGGCCGCCATCTACCCGGTGATGCTGCTGGTGGTGGGCGGCTTCGTCACGCTGTTCCTGCTCGGCTACGTGGTGCCCAAGTTCAGCGCGGTGTACGAATCCTCGGGCCGGCCGCTGCCATGGATGTCGGGCGTGCTGCTCGGCTTCGGCCAGGTGATCCACACGCACTGGCAGCTCGCGGCGGGCGGCTTCGTGCTGGCCGGCGCGCTGCTCGGCTGGGGCGTCAGCCGCGCGCGCGGCCGCGCCTGGCTGCTCGAACAGGCACTGCGGCTGCCGTGGTTTGCCGGCAAGGCCGAGGAATTCCGCCTGGCGCGCTTCTACCGCGCGGTCGGGCTGCTGCTGGCCTCGGGCATCTCGCTGTCGCGCGCGATGGGCATGGTCGACGGCCTGCTCGGCGCGCGCCAGCAGGTGCGGCTCGCGCAGGCGCGGCTGGCGGTCGAGCAGGGGCAGAGCCTGTCGGTGGCGCTGCTGGCGGCCGGCCTCGCGAGCCCGGTGGCCGAATCGCTGATCAAGGTCGGCGAACGCTCCGGCCAGCTGGCCGAGATGCTGGAGCGCACCGCGCGCTTCCAGGACGAGGATTTCGCGCGCTGGGTCGACTGGGCCTCGCGCCTGCTCGAGCCGATCCTGATGAGCGTGATCGGCATCGTGATCGGCACCGTCGTCGTGCTGATGTACATGCCGATCTTCGAACTGGCCGGGAGCCTGCAATGACCGGCCCGCAACCGCCGCTGGTGCCCGAGGTCACGCCGGCGCTGATCGACGCCGCCCGGGCGCTGGCCGCGCGCGAGGAGCGCTCGCTGGTGCAGGCGCTGCAGCAGCTGGCCGGTTGGCCGCCCGAGCTGCTGATGGCGGCGCTGGGCGAGCGCTTCGGCTACCCGGTGCTGGGCATGCGCGAGCTGCATGCGATGCGCCCGCAGTTCGAGCGCATCCCGTACGCCGACTGCCTGCAGCGCGGCGTGCTGCTGGCCAGCGACGAGGCGCGCGTGCTGCACCTGGTGCTGAGCGATCCGTTCGATGGCGCCGCCGAGGACTGGGCGCTGCGCCGCCACGGCCTGGCCGGCACCGCGCCGCGCGTCGCGATCGCCCACCCCGACGACCTGCAGGCCTGCCTGGCGCAGCAGGAACGCCAGCTGCGCGCGATGGACGGCTTCCACGGCAGCGCCGGTACGGCCGGCGACGAGGAGGTGGCGGCGGTGATCACGCTGGCCAGCATCGGCGACGACGCGAGCCCGGTGGTCAAGCTCGTCAACTCGACGCTGTACGACGCGCTGAAGCTGCAGGCGAGCGACATCCACCTCGAGTGCGACGCCGGCTGCCTGCACGTGCTGTGCCGCATCGACGGCGTGCTGGTGCCGCTGACCCAGGTGCAGGGCCAGGAGATGGCCGAGCAGGTGATCTCGCGCATCAAGGTGATGGCCGAGCTCGACATCGCCGAGCGCCGCATCCCGCAGGACGGGCGCTTCAAGGTGCGCGTCAACGACCGCGAGATCGACTTCCGCGTCTCGGTGATGCCCAACATCTTCGGCGAGGACGCGGTGCTGCGCCTGCTCGACCGCCAGTCGCTGACCGAGCAGGCCAAGTCGCTGCGGCTGGACAATCTGGGGCTGGATGCGCTGACGATGGCCGGCATCCGCCGCCTTGCGGCCCGGCCGCACGGCATGCTGCTCGTGACCGGCCCGACCGGCTCSGGCAAGACCACCACGCTGTACGCGGCGATCACCGAGATCCACAGCGGGCGCGACAAGATCGTCACCATCGAGGACCCGGTGGAATACCGGCTGCCGCGCGTGCTGCAGATCCCGGTCAACGAGAAGAAGGGCCTGACCTTCGCGCGCGGGCTGCGCTCGATCCTGCGCCACGACCCGGACAAGATCATGGTCGGCGAGATCCGCGACGGCGAGACCGCGCAGATCGCGGTGCAGGCCGCGCTGACCGGCCACCTGGTGTTCACGACGGTGCACGCGAACAACGTGTTCGACGTGCTGGGGCGCTTCCTGCACATGGGCGTCGACGCCTACAGCTTCGCGGCGGCGCTGAACGGCATCGTCGCGCAGCGGCTGCTGCGCATCAACTGCCCGCATTGCGCGGTCGAGGTGCAGCCGGCGCCGCACGAGATCGAGGCGGCCGGGCTGACGGTCGAACAGGTGCAGGGCTGGACCTTCAAGGCCGGCCAGGGCTGCGGCCACTGCCGCGGTGCCGGCTACAAGGGCCGCAAGGCGGTCGCCGAGGTGCTGCTGCTGGACGACGGGCTGCGCGAGCTGATCGCCGGAAAGGCCCCCATCTCGGTGCTGAAGGAACGCGCCGCGCAGGCCGGGCTGCAGCCCCTGCAGCAGGCCGCGTGGCAGTGGGTGGCGCGCGGCGAAACCACGCTGGAGGAGGTGGCCCGTGTCGCCGGCTGAAGGGACCTTGATCGTCGCGGTCGGTGCGCTGCGTGTCGAATGGGGCGTGATGGCACGCGGGCAGTGGTTGCCCGACAGCGTGTCGGCGCTGTCGATCGCGCCGCTCGGCGCCGATGCGACGCTGGCGGGCGTGTGCGCCGCGCTGGAACGCGTGCAGGCCGAGGCCGGCGTGGCGCGGCTGCGCGCGGTGGTCGCCGACAAGTGGCTGGCGGTCGCTGCGGTGCCCTGGAGCGCGGCGCTGCAGGAGGCCGCCCGGGCCGACGCGTTCGCGCGCGGCCAGCTGCAGCAGGCCGGGCACGAGCTGCAGCCGGCCGACACGCTGCGGCTCG
>NZ_JBFUEB010000180.1:0-7725 GCF_056404395.1 Rhizobacter sp. P2_D12
GCAAGGTGGCGACCAGCTTCGACAGGTCGAAGGGCTTGCCGACGTGGTCGTTCATGCCCGCGGCCAGGCAGGCCTCGCGGTCGGATGCCATGGCATTGGCCGTCATCGCGATGATGGGCAGCGTCGCCAGGCCCAGGTGCTGGCGGATGCGCGCGGTCGCGGTGTAGCCGTCCATCTCCGGCATCTGCAGGTCCATCAGCACGGCATCGAAGGGCGGGTCGGCGGCGGCCACGGCATCGACGCCGAGCCGCCCGTTGACCGCCAGCACGACATGCGCGCCCTCATCGCTCAGCAGTTCCTGGGCAACCTGCTGGTTGTTCACGTTGTCTTCCACCACCAGCAGCCGCATGCCGGTCAGCCGGGGCCCGGTGGCCGGCAGCGCCGGCCGGGCCAGCATGCCGGGATGCGCCAGCGCCACGCGGGCATCGCAGACCGCATCGAACAGCATGGATGCGGTCACGGGCTTGACCAGGAAGGCACTCAGGATCGCCTGCTCCTCGGGGCTGCGCTGCGCCAGTGCCGCGCGCCCGTGGGCGGTGACCATGAACAGCAAGGGGGCAGCCAGGCCGCACGCCCGGGCCCCTTCCAGCAGGCGCTGGCAGGTCTCCCAGCCGTCCAGACCCGACATCTGCCAGTCGACGAACACCGCCTCGTAGGGCCTGCCTTCAGACGCTCGCGCCGCCGCCAGCGCGATCGCCGCGTCCCCGCCGGCCGCCGCGTCGGCCTGCCACCCCAGCGACTGCGCCATGCCGACGAACACCTCGCGCGCAATGGCGTTGTCGTCGATGATCAGCGCGCGCAGGACACCCATGTCGGGCGGACGCGGCAAGGGCGCCTCGCCGGCCGCCTCGGCGAGTGCGAGCCGGATGCTGAAGTGAAAGGTACTGCCTTCGCCGGGCGTGCTGTGCAAGCCGAGGCTGCCGCCCATCAGGGCGACCAGGCGCTGGCAGATCGCCAGGCCCAGGCCGGTGCCGCCGAAGCGGCGGGTGGTCGAGGCTTCGGCCTGCGAGAACCCGTCGAAGATGTGCGCCTGGTGCTCGGGTGCGATGCCGATGCCGCTGTCGCGCACCGCAAACTCCAGCAGCACGTCGTCCGCGCTGCGCTCGACCACCCGAATCCGCAAGACCACCTCGCCCTCGGCGGTGAACTTGATGGCATTGCCGGCCAGGTTGATCAGCACCTGCTGCAGCCGCATGTCATCGCCGAGCAGGCAGCGGGGCACGTCGGGGCCGATGTCGAACAACACGTCGATCGTCTTGGCGCCGACGTTCGCCGACAGGATCACCGACAGGTCGCGCAAGAGGCGGTCGAGCCGGAACGGGCGCGGGTCGAGCGTCATCTTGCCGGCCTCGGCCTTCGAGTGGTCGAGGATGTCGTTGAGCAGGCCCAGCAGCGAGCGCGCTGCGCCCTCGGTCTTGTCGGCGTAGTCGAGTTGCCGCGCCGTCAGCGGTGTCTTCTGCAGCAGGTTCAGCATGCCCAGGATCGCATTCATCGGCGTGCGGATCTCGTGGCTCATGTTGGCGAGGAACTGGCCCTTGGCCACGCTCGCCTGCTCGGCCCGCACCAGCGCCGCCTTCAGGTCATCACCCAGGGCGCGCCGCTCGGTGACGTCGGAGCCGATCTCCATGAACCCGATCAGCGCGCCGGCGTCGTCGCGCATCGGCTGCACCTCGGTGTCGATCCAGTAGTCGCGGCCGGTCTTGGACCGGTTGAGCACCTCGACCCGGCACGCCGCGCCGGCCGCCACCGCATCGAGCAAGGTCTTGAGCGTGGCCGGATCCGCCTTGCCGCTGCCCAGCAGCTCGCCGGGGGTGCGTCCGGACGCTTCTTCCAGCGTGTAGCCGGTGATCCGGGTGAAGCCGGCGTTGACCCAGGTGATGCGCATGTGCGCATCGGTGATGGCCACCGAGTTCGAGGTGTGCTGCACGACGCGGGCCAGGCGGGCGAGGTGGACCGTCATGTGCTGTGCGCGCCTTTGTGCGCGAACGCGGCCGACGGCCAGCAGCCAGACCGCCAGCGCCATCAGGAAGCTGGCCAGTGCGCCGCCCAGCGCGATGAAAGCCACGCTGGAACGGTCGATCGAGGCTTCGAAGGCCGGCGTGCTGATGGCCCGCAGCGTCAGCGTGCGGCCTCCCACCACGAAGCGGCGCAATGACACGCGGACTTGGCCGGGGACCGGGGGCGCGGCAGCCGGCTGGCCCGGGGTGTCGTGGCGGCTGTCGAACAGCAGGTCGCCGGCTTGCATCGTCTCGTGCTGGAACAGCTCGATCTCGAGCGTGCCTTCGGCGACATCGGTCACGCCTTTCATGATCTCCGACACCACGATCGGCGCATAGACCAGGCCGATCAACAGGGCCTGGCGCCGTTGTGGCGTGGCGAGCGCGGCGGCAGCGGCACCGCCCTGGTAGACCGGCACCATCAAGAGGAAGCCCGGGCCGCGCGTTTCGTTCTGCAACAGCGAGATGCTGCCGCTCATGGACGGCAGGCCGCTGGTCGCGGCGCGCTCGGCGGCTTCGCGCCGAACCGCCTCGCGTCCCACGTCCTTGCCCAGGGCGCCGTGGTTCGAGGCCAGCGGTTCGATGGACTTGACGATGTAGAGGTCGGCGGCGTTGCCGGCCGTGTCCACCGCGAACCCGGGGCTGCCGTCCGCCTGCCGTGCGGCGACGAAGGCTGCAAGCGCGTCGCGCTGGACCCGCTCGATGAATCCGAAGCCTCGCACGCCGGGGAATTCGACCGGCAGGTCTCGCGATCCGACCCAGGCGCGGAGCTGGTCGTGGGTGATCTGGCCGTTTGCGGCAAACAGGCCGCGCAGTCCGTTGAGACCGTAGACGGGCCACAGGAAGTGGCGGCGCACGTCCCGTTCGATCCGTTCGGCACGGCGCTCGAACTTCTCCTGGGCCGCGGTCGACACGGTGCGCAGTTGCCACGCCACGCCGGCGCCGGTCAGCGCCAGGCCCAGCACCTGGGTGGCGGCGGTCATCGCGATGGCGGAGCGGACGGTGCCGGTGCGCGAGCCCTTGCCGCCGGGCGCGGCCGGTGCCTGGGGGGTCCCGGACATGCAGCGCCAGTAGACGGCCGGACCGGCGATGAGCAGCAGCAGGGCCGCGCTCAAAAAGACCTGCTTCGGCGCATCCAGGCCGGCGCCGATCAGCGGCACGGCCATCGTCACGGCGACCTGGACCCCGGCCACGATCAGCAGGATCTCGATGAACAGGCGGATGGGACGTGGGGTTTGCTTCATGGGGCTGCCAGCGTTGCGGGATTCATCCGAAGCGATGCTGCTGCCACGAAGCCATGGCCCCCGTTCGGCGAACACCGGGTCCATGTGCGGTCAGTGTGAAGGACCCGGCGGCGCGCCAAGCCCCGAACTGGCGGGTAATCGGCCCCGATCTCCCGGGCTAGTGCAGGGTCATGTCGATCCCCCGGCGGCCCGCTGCGCGGCCCGCCAGGCCTTCAGGCGCGGCAGCAGTTGCTGGTGGCGTTCCAGGCTCTCCGGCGGCCAGTGCGCGTCGCGCGGGTAGTACTCGGGCACCGCCGTCATCTGCGGCGGGATGAGCACCCAGGGCTGCTTCGACGCGGTGAAGATGTGGATGTCCGGCGGCAGGCGGTCGGGGTCGTCGAGCGTGCCGACGCGCACGAAGCTGAGCAGCGGACCCGAGCCGGCGTAGTGGCTCCAGACGGCCACGCGGCACGTCGGGCAGCGCGCGATCTGCTGCCCCTGGCCGCTGGCCGACGGCGTGTCGACCAGCTCGGGCGGGACCCCCAGCGATTCGACGCGGTCGGACTCGATCATCGCGTTCAGCGCGAACGACGCGCCGGTCTCGCGCTGGCACCAGCGGCAGTGGCAGCAGTGCACGAACAGCGGTGCGCTGTGCATGCGGTAGCGCACGCGGCGGCAATCGCAGCCGCCGTCGAGCGCAAACACGGTCGATTCGCCCATCGGTGACGGCTCCCCGGAAAGGCCGGAGTATGCCGCCGGTCGCGCACGGCGTCTGGTCGTGTTGGCGATTACTGTATATATTTACAGCATGCAGCCCAAACCCCCGCGCTTCCTGATCCAACCGCTCGTGCCGATGCCCACGCCGGGTGCGCAGAAGGGCCGCGGCACGGCCTGGGCCATCGAGCACCGCTTCACGCGCCAGGGTGGCGAAGACTTCGACGACGGCTGGGGCACGCTGGACCAGGAAGCGAGCGAAGAGCACCTGCCGCGCAGCACCCAGATCATCGAGGAGCGGGTCAAGAGCATCCTGTCCAGCAACGACTCGCCCGACGTCCACTTCGACCTGTCGATCAACCCGTACCGCGGCTGCGAGCACGGCTGCATCTATTGCTTCGCGCGGCCCACGCACAGCTACCTCAACATGTCGCCGGGGCTGGATTTCGAGACCCGCATCGTCGCCAAGGTCAATGCCGCCGAACGCCTGCGCGAAGCGCTCGCGAGCCGCACCTACGAGCCGCAGATGCTGAACGTCGGCGCGGCCACCGATGCCTACCAGCCGGTCGAGCGCAAGCTGGGCATCACGCGCTCGATCATCGAGGTGCTGCACGAATGCAGCCATGCGTTCTCGCTGGTCACCAAATCGTCCGGCGTCGAGCGCGACCTCGACATCCTGGCGCCGATGGCGGCACAGGGCCTGGTGGCGGTCTACGTGTCGGTGACTTCGCTCGATGCCGACCTGGCGCGCATCCTCGAACCGCGCGCCGCCGCACCGCACCGGCGGCTGCGCACCATCGAGACGTTGGCCAAGGCCGGCGTGCCGGTGGGGGTCAGCATCTCGCCGGTGATCCCGTTCATCAACGAGCCCGAGATCGAGCGCATCGTCGAGGCCGCGGCCGATGCCGGCGCGCGCTCGGCCTTCAGCATCATCCTGCGGCTTCCATGGGAGGTGAACCCGCTGTTCCAGCAGTGGCTCGAGCAGCACTTTCCGCAGCGCGCCGCGCGCGTGATGGCGCGTGTGCGCGARATGCGCGGCGGCAAGGACTACGACGCGGCTTTCGGCAAGCGCATGACGGGCGAGGGCGTCTGGGCACAGCTGATTCGGCAGCGCTTCCACAAGGCCTGCGCGCGCCACGGCATGAACCGCGAGCGCACCGAACTCGACCTCACGCTGTTCCGCAAGCCGCGCCTGCCGCCGGCGAACGGGCAGGGCGAGCTGTTTTGACGGCCTTCATTCCTTGCCGCGGAACGCCAGCCACCCCGCGGCCGCGGTGAACACCACCACCAGCAGCACCACCGTCAGGAACCCGTGCTTGTGCTCCGCCAGCGGAATGCCGCCGACGTTCATGCCGAAGAAGCCGGTCGTGATGTTGATCGGCAGCGCCAGCACCGTCACCATCGTCAAAGTGAACAGGCTGCGGTTGGTCTGCTCGCTGACCTGCGCGGCCAGTTCTTCCTGCAGCAGCTTGATGCGTTCCTGCAGCGCCGCCAGGTCGCGGATCACCAGCGAGAACTCCTCGGTGGCTTGGCGCAGCTCGTCCAGGTCGTGCGCGGCGACCCACGGCGGCGGCTGGCGCAGCAGCCGGAACAGCGCCGCCGGCTCGGGCGCCAGCAGCCGCTGCAGGCGGATCAGCACGCGGCGCAGCTGGCCGAGCTCGGTGCGCTGGTGCTTCATGCGGCCGCGCAGCAGCGTGTCCTCGATGCTGTCGACCTTGACGGTGGCCTCGCGCACGATGCGCACCAGCACGTCGCCCTGGTCCTTCAGCAGGTGGTTCAGCAGGTCGACCGACGAGCTGAACTTCGTGCCCTGGCGCACCGTCTCGCGCAGCCGGTCAATCGAGCGCAGCGGGTGGGCGCGCGCGCTCACCGCCAGGCGCTCGCTGACGCTCATCCACAGCGTCGCGATCTCCGACGGGTCGAACGCGAACTCGTAGGCCACGTCGTTGACGACGGCGATCAGGTTGTCCTGCGCATCCTCGATGCGCGTCGAGCGCGAGCCCTGGCGCAGCGCCTCGAAGAACTCGGGTGCGAGCGGCAGGTTGGCCTGCATCCAGGCCTGCGCCGACGCGTCGGTCAGGTCGAAATGCAGCCAGACGAAGGTCGGGTCATCGGGGCTGTGCGGCGCCTTCAGGCACTCGACCGCCTCGGCCAGGCCGATCGGCCGGCCCCCTTCGGCCGGGGTGAAGCGGAAGCCGCAGAGCAGTCCGTTTTGCTGGGCGCCATAGGAGATGGCCATGGTTTCGTTCCTCGGATCGGCACAGGGCCGATGTTGGCACGACAAGCATGACAGCCGACCTCAGTCGCGCAGGTCGGGCTCGAAGAACACCCAGCGCACCGACGGGAAGGCCACGCGCAAGCCGGCCTCGACCCGGTTGATCGCCTCGATCAGCGCGACGTCCGACGGCTGCGGGTGCATGCGCGCCTTGACGGCCACCATCACCTCGCTGCCCAGCTGCTGCGTCAGCAGGTTGAAGACCTGCGCCACCTCGGGCTGGGCCGCCAGGTGGGTGCGCATGCCGGCCAGCATCGCCGGCTCGGCGCTCTGGCCGACCAGCAGCGACTTGACCTCGGCACCGACCAGGATCGCCACCACCACCAGCAGCACGCCGATGCAGATCGAACCGATCGCGTCCCACATCGGGTTGCCGGTCGCGACCGCCAGCGCGATGAAGCCGAGCGCAAGCACCAGGCCGCCGAGCGCCGCCAGGTCTTCGCCCAGCACGACGATCAGCTCGCTCTGGCGCGAGCTGCGGAACCACTGCCACAGGGTCTGGGTGCCGCGCTCCTTGTTGATCTCGCGCAGGCAGCCCCAGAGCGACACGCCCTCGGCGACCACGCCGAAGGCCAGGATGGCCATCGCGACGCCGGCGTATTTCACCGGCTCGGTGTCGTGCAGCTTGTGCACGCCTTCGTAGATCGAGAACAGGCCGCCCATGCTGAACAGCATCAGCGCGACGATGAAGCTCCAGAAGTAGATCGCCTTGCCGTAGCCGAGCGGGTGGTCGGCGGTCGGCGCCTTCTTGGCCTCTTTCAGGCCCCAGATCAGCAGGCCCTGGTTGCCGCAGTCGGCGTACGAGTGGATGGCTTCGGCCAGCATCGACGACGAGCCGGTGAACACCGCGCCGACGGTCTTGGCGATCGCGATCGCGAAGTTGGCACCGAGCGCGAAGAAGATGGATTTGAGGGAGTCGGAGGAGGCGGACACGGTGTCGGGCGAGGGGCTGTCGGAGCGCGAACTGTGACACGTTTCGACATGATCGCAGCCCGGATTGGCATCCGGGCTACCGGCGGCACTGTGCGAACGGGTCCCTGTCCGCAAGGTAAACGCTGGTCTTCGCGCCCATGAAGCCCAGCACCCCAGGCACCAGGTTGTCATGGCTCAGCGGTGTGTCCCGCTGCGCCCGCAGGCAACTCATCTTGATCCCGGTGGCCGCCTCGGTCTGCGGTGCGAGCCACACCACCAGCGGCACGTGCTTCTGCTCGCGCGGCGCGATGCCGTAGGGCAGGCCGTGCAGGTACAGGTTGTTCTCGCCCAGCGACTCGCCGTGGTCCGACAGGTACAGCAGCGCCGGGTCGTAGGCGTTGCCCTGGTGGCCGAGCCAGTCGATCGCCTGCGCCAGCACGCTGTCGGTGTAGGCGATCGAGTTGTCGTAGGCATTGACGAGCTGCTGTCGCTCGCACTGCTGCAGCACGTTGGTCGTGCACTCGGGCTGGAACGGCTTGCGGCCGGGCGGCGAGCGCTTCGAGTACGCCGGCCCGTGGCTGCCCATCTGGTGCAGCACCAGCAC
>NZ_JBFUEB010000181.1:0-7725 GCF_056404395.1 Rhizobacter sp. P2_D12
TGTGGCCGAAGCGTGCAGAACGAACTGCATGGTGTTCGGGTTCAAGCGCCTTCTTTGGTTACTTTCTTTGGCAAGACAAAGAAAGTGACTCGCCCGCCGGGGCGAGACCCGGCAGCAGCCTCACGCAGTGAACCAGCGCAAGCCCTCGCGCAGCGAGAAGCAATCCTTTTTTCAGCGCTGTTCGAGCGATTGCCGCCCCCCCGCCCCCTCCACACTCAAGTGACGGGGGTGAGGGCCGATAACGGTCCGAGACCTGCGCCGGTTCGCACGAGCGCCCCCACCACACGGAACACCCTGGATCATGTTCGTCCTCATCGGTTACGCGGTTGCCCTCGGGTGCATCTTCGGCGCCTACATCGTCCACGGCGGCAACATGGGCGTGATCCTGCACGCGCTGCCGACCGAGCTGATGGCCATCCTGGGCGGCTCGCTGGGTGCCTTCGTCGTGAACAACCAGCCCAAGGTGCTGAAGGCCACGATGGCAGCGCTGCCGGCGCTGCTGAAGGGCTCGAAGTATTCGAAGGCGCGCTACATGGAACTTCTGGCGCTGCTGTACGACATCCTGCAGAAGGCGCGCAAGGAAGGCCTGATGTCGATCGAGAACGACGTCGAACGCCCGCACGAATCCGCCCTCTTCAAGAAATACCCGACCGTCGGTAGCGACCACCACGTGGTCGAGTTCATCACCGACTACCTGCGCATGATGGTCTCGGGCAACCTGAACGCCCACGAGATCGAAAGCCTGATGGACAGCGAGATCGACACGCACCACCACGAGGCGCACGCCCCCGCGGCCGCGATCGCCCGCCTGGCCGGCGCGCTGCCGGCCTTCGGCATCGTCGCCGCCGTGCTGGGCGTCGTGAACACCATGGGCTCGGTGGGCCAGCCGCCCGCCATCCTGGGCGGCATGATCGGCTCGGCGCTGGTCGGCACCTTCCTCGGCATCCTGCTGGCCTATGCGGTCGCGGAACCGCTGGCCGGGCTGATGGAGCAGAAGAACGACGAGAACGGCAAGGAACTGCAGTGCATCAAGACCACGCTGCTCGCGAGCATGCAGGGCTATGCGCCGCAGGTGGCCGTCGAGTTCGGCCGCAAGGTGCTGTATTCGACCGACCGGCCCACCTTCGCGGAACTCGAAGGCCACGTGAAGGGCAAGAAGTGAAGGACGCGACGTAATGGCCGGCGACTCGAAGAAGCTGCAGCCGATCATCATCAAGCGCGTCAAGAAGGGCGGCCATGGCGCCCATGGCGGCGCATGGAAGATCGCGTACGCCGACTTCGTGACGGCGATGATGGCGTTCTTCCTGCTGATGTGGCTGCTCGGTTCGACCACCGAGGGCGACAAGAAGGGCATTGCCGACTATTTCCAGGCGCCGCTGAAGGTGGCGCTGTTGAGCGGCGGCAGCGGCTCGGGCGATTCGTCGCACGTGATCAAGGGCGGCGGCACCGACCTCACCCGCAGCGGCGGCCAGGTCAAGAAGGGCGACACCGCGTCGCGCAGCACCATCAACCTGGCGGCGGTGAAGGCCGAGCAGCGCCAGGCCGAGGCGCAGCGCCTGCAGGCCTTGAAGCAGCACGTGGAAGACGTGCTGGCGTCGAACCCGAAGCTGGCGGCGCTGAAGTCGCAGATCCGGCTCGACATGACGCGCGACGGGCTGCGCATCCAGATCGTCGACGACCAGAACCGGCCGATGTTCGACAGCGGCAGCGCGGTCGTCAAACCCTACATGCGCGAGCTGCTGCACGAGATCGGCAGCGTGTTGTCCGAGGTGCCGAACCGGCTGACGCTGGAGGGCCACACCGATGCGGCGCCCTTCGGCGGCGGCGAGCGCGGCTACAGCAACTGGGAACTGTCGTCGGACCGCGCCAATGCGTCGCGCCGCGAGCTGCTGCTGGGCGGGCTGCCCGAGGACCGCATGCTGCGCGTGCAGGGGCTCGCGTCGAGCGCGCTGTTCGAGCGCAACGATCCCCTGAGCCCGTCCAACCGGCGCATCAGCATCATCGTGATGAACCGCGAAGCCGAGGACCGATTCTTCCAGAGTGCGCCGGAGGCGGTGGAAATGCCGCCAGAGGCGCCGGCCATCGAGGGTGCGGCCACACCGCCCTCAACTTCCGTCACCGCCGCCCGATAACAGGCGCAAGCAGCCATTCAGGCGCCAACCAACGCGACCCCAGCGAGGACTTCCATGAGCACCGAGATGAAATTCCTGATCGTCGACGACTTCTCGACCATGCGCCGCATCGTGCGCGGGTTGCTGAAGGAGATCGGCTACAACAATGCCGAGGAAGCCGAAGACGGCGCGGTGGCGCTGAACATGCTGAAGAACGCGAAGTTCGACTTCGTCGTCAGCGACATCAACATGCCCAACATGAATGGCTTCGAGCTGCTGGCGGCCGTGAAGGCCGAGGCGACGCTCAAGCACATCCCGGTGCTGATGGTGACGGCCGAGGCGCGCAAGGAAGACATCGTGCGCGCGGCCCAGGACGGCGCGGCCGGCTACATCGTCAAGCCCTTCACGAAGGCGACGCTGGAAGAAAAAGTCCAGAAGATCATGCAAAAGCTGGCGGCCACGGCCTGACGCTTGACCAGCCCTGAATCAACAAGGGAACACCTCATGAAGATGGATACGATGGCCACCCTGGCCCCGGCGACGCCTGCGGCTTCGCCGGAGGTCTTCAAGCAGATCGGCGTGATCACGCGCCAGCTGCACGACACGCTGACGCAGCTGGGCGTGATGCCCAAGCTGCAGACCGCCGCCGACAACCTGCCGGACGCGCGCAGCCGCCTGAACTACATCGCCGAGAAAACCGGCGCGGCCGCGAACAAGGTGCTGAACTCGGTCGACCAGGCCAAGCTGGAGCACGCGAACATCGCAGCGGACACGCGGCGCATTGCCGCGGCGATCGTCGCCGACCCGGTGAAGGCGGTGGCCTCGGGCTCGGTGATGAACTTCGTCGGCGACGTCGAGGCCGCCACGGCGCGCATCGACCTGCACCTGACGGACATCATGATGGCGCAGGATTTCCATGACCTGACCGGCCAGGTCGTGGCCAAGGTGGTGGCGCTTGCCGCCGACCTGGAGGACAGCCTGGTGAAGCTGCTGGTGCAGGCGGCACCGCCCGACCAGGTGCAGAAGGTCGAGCAGTCGATCCTCAACGGTCCCGTCGTCAATCCGGAAGGTCGCACCGACGTGGTGACCAACCAGGGCGAGGTGGACGACCTGCTGGCGAGTTTGGGGTTCTGACCTCCTTCCTTGGGGCTCGCTGCGCGAGGGCTTCCTTTCACTGCGTGAGGCTGCTGCCGGGTCTCGCCCCGGCGGGCGAGTCACTTTCATTTGCTGGCTCAAATGAAAGTAACCAAAGCAAAGAGCCTCAACCCGAACACCATGCAGTTCGTTCTGCACGCTTCGGCCACAAGCGGCCTTTACACGGCCGTTCTGGCTCGGGCCTTCATCTCGATTGTTGGATCTTCTTCTCCAACCGGCTCGCTTCGCTTCGTCTCAACGAAGTGCGGGGACGAACCCCGGATTGGCATCCGGGCTACGAGGCGTGTAGCCCGGATGCCAATCCGGGATCTCCGCACCAAACCACTGGTTCGGCAAAGGCGCGGGCGGGCAGGCTGGGGCGCGCCAATCAGGATGGGGCGCCGGAGCTGGCTGCTTGCAAGGCCCGCGTGCGCCAGCACGCTTCGTGGTCTGACTTGTCGCCGACTGTTTGACCACAGCGAGCGAAGCGAGCGGCGGGAGTTTCGGCGACGGGCCTTGAAAGCAGGCAGCGCAGGGGAGTCCTCGCCCCCCAGGGCGAGGACCGCCCCATCCGGCGCGCCCCAGCCTGCCCGCACGCGCCTTTGCTCGCGCCGAAAGACCACTTATTCGCTCCCAACCAAGCCATTGCGGATCGCGTAAACCGTCATCTCCGAGTTGTTGGACAAGCCCAGCTTCTCCAACACCCGCGCCCGGTAAACACTCACCGTCTTCGGGCTGAGCATCAGCTCCTCCGCGATATCGGACAAGCGCTTCCCCGACGCGATCATCACCAGCGTCTGCAACTCCCGGTCCGACAGCTTCTCGTGCGCCGCCTCCGTCGTCGGCGTCGTCAAACTCTCCACCAGCATCTGCGCAATCTCCGGCGTCACGTACTTGCGGCCCTGCCCCACCGTGCGCACCGCCGCGACGATCGTCGCCGGGTCGCCCCCCTTGTTGACATAGCCGAACGCGCCGGCGCGCAGCGCCCGGATCGCATACTGGTCCTCGGGGTACATCGACACCACCAGCACCCGCATCGTCGAACCCTCGTCCTTCAGCACGTGCAACACGTCCAGCCCGCTGCGGCCCGGCAGGTTGATGTCCAGCACCAGCACATCACACCCCCCCGTCGTGCGCAGCAGCGAACGCAGCTCGGTGTAGTCGCCGGCCTCGCCGATCACCTCGATGTCGGGTGCGTCCGACAAGGTGTCGCGGATGCCGCGCCGGATCAACGCATGGTCGTCGCACAGAATCACTTTGATCATCAGATGTTCCCCCACACCGTCGGGTCATACGGCGCCGAGGGCTCCGTCAGTTCGATGTCCAGGTCCTCTTCCACCACCTCCAGCGGCACCGACAGGATCAAGGTCGTGCCGCCCGGGCCGCTGCTCAGATCGACCCAGCCGCCCACCGTGCCGGCCCGCTCGTGCAGGCCGCGGATGCCGAACGAACGCACCTTCGCCAGATCGTCCTGGTTCAGCCCGCGCCCGTTGTCGCTGATCTCCAGCGACAGCACCCCGCCGGCCAGCGTCAGGTCGATCTGCACATGGCTCGCCTGCGCATGCTTGGTGATGTTGGTCAGCGCCTCCTGCGCCGTGCGGTACGCCACCAGCGGCACGCCAGCCGGCAAGGTGAGGTGGTCGTAGCGGCTGCGGAACTCGCAGCTGACGCCGGTGCGCTTCTCGAAACGGCTCGCCATCCACTGCAAGGCCGCCACCAGCCCCTGCTCCAGGATCGCCGGCCGCAGGTTGTGCATCACCCGCTGGCTGGCCTCGATCGCGTGCGTCACCGTCTCGAGCGCCGACGTGGCCCGCGCCAGCACCTCGGGCGAATCGGAATGGCGCTGGATCCAGGCCAGGTCGAACTTGATCGCCGTCAACGAGCCACCCACGTCGTCATGGATCTCGCGCGCGATCGCCGCCCGCTCCGATTCGACGCTGGTCTGCAAATGCTGCGCCAGCTCGTGCACCCGCTGCTTCTGCTCGCCCAGCTCGCGGTCGGCACGCTGGCGCGCCAGCAGCAGCTCGTGCGCCTCGACCGCGTGCAGCAGCGCCGGCACCAGCCGCGCCAGGTTGTTCTTCAGCAGGTAGTCGCTCGCGCCATTGCGCATCGCCTCGACCGCGGTGTCTTCGCCGATCTCGCCCGACACCAGGATGAACGGGATGCTGCGCCCGCTCGCCTTCAGCAGGTCGAGCGCCACCAGGCCCGAAAAACCCGGCAGGTTGTAGTCGGAGATGACGATGTCCCACTCGTGCGCCGGCTCCAGCGCGTGCAGGAACTCGGCCTCCGAATCGATGCGCACCGCATCGACGTCCAGGCCGCCGCGGCGCAGGTGGGCCAGCGTCAGGTGGTGGTCCAGCTCCGAATCCTCCAGGTGCAGGAGACGCAGGCGCTGTTCGGCAAGCGGTGGTGGCATGGCCCGCAGTATGCCAAGCAACGCGCGCGCAGGTGCCAACTTCGCACGCTCTGGGCCGCGGCAGGCGGGTCGGGCGAATTGGCGGCGCTTTTGGCCTGTGATTGCGCTAATGCTTTCCGAGGGCCTGCCGAAAATGCCTGACAGATATCACGCCCTGCGCAGGGAGTCTCCTGCGCGGCGCACCCCCCCTCCCTGCTCGGAGACCTGGATGCAGACGAACGACGCCAACGAAGCCGGCTCGCCACCCCCCCACGCGGGCATGGCGCTGCTGGCCGCCGCCGACCTGCAGGACCACCTGATGTCGGCCACCAACGACCTGGAGCGCCTTCAGACCCTGCTGGCCGATGCCTGCGACACGCTGATGCAGCGCTTCTACGGCGCCTCGGAACAGATCCGCACGCTGCGCGCGCGCCCGCACTCCGGCGAGGAAAGCGACGAGGTGTTCAGCGGCGTCATGCAGGACCTCGGCGGCGCCGTCACCGCGCTGCAGTTCCAGGACATGGCCTCCCAGCTGATCAACCACACCAATCGCCGCCTGCGCAACTGCGTGGACCGGCTGGCCCGCGAGGCCTTCGCGGACGACGAAGACGGTGAGACCGTGGTCGAGGAAGCCCCGTTGCGACCCAACCCGGTGACCCAGGCCGAAATGGACGTCGGTTCCATCGAATTGTTCTAGGCCACCCCTCAAGACCTCAGTCCCACCTACCGAAACAGTTCTCGAGAATTCCGGAGAAAACCATGCATTCCATCCTCGCGGTCGACGATTCCGCCTCCATGCGCCAGATGGTGTCGTTCACGCTGAAGAGCGCCGGCTACAACGTCGTCGAGGCCGTGGACGGCCAGGACGCCTACGAGAAGACCAGCGGCCGCGACTTCGACCTCGTGCTGACCGACCAGAACATGCCCCGCATGGACGGCATCAGCCTGACCAAGAAGCTGCGCGACAACCCCAAGTTCAAGAGCACGCCGATCCTGATCCTGACGACGGAGTCGAGCGACCAGATGAAGCAGGCGGGCCGCAGCGCCGGCGCCACCGGCTGGCTGGTCAAGCCCTTCGATCCGGCCAAGCTGATCGAAGTCATCAAGAAGGTCGTGCGCTGAGCAGCCTGCTGAGCGCACGTTTTCTTCCGGCACCGACAACAAATCCATCCAGGAGCACGCCATGGGCGAGATGACCTCCGAAGGCTCTCAGCTGAGCGCCGGCATCGACCTGAGCCAGTTCTATCAGGTCTTCTTCGAAGAAGCGGGCGAGAACCTCGACCGCATGGAGAAGCTGCTGCTCGACCTCGACATCGAGTCGGCGGACGACGAAGAGCTCAACGCGATCTTCCGCTGCGCGCATTCGATCAAGGGCGGCGCAGCCACCTTCGGCTTCTCCGACGTCGCCGAACTGACCCACCAGATGGAGACGCTGCTCGACAAGCTGCGCCGCCACGAACTGACCCCCACCGCGCCGATGGTCGACGTGCTGCTGCAGTCGGGCGACGCACTGCGCGCCCAGCTGGCCCGCCACCAGGGCGGCGGCGGCGACGAGCTCGACACCACCGAGCTGCTGTTCAACATCCGCGCGATGGTCGCCGGCGAAGCCCCGCCGGTGTCCGCCCCCGCGGCCGCGGCCGACAAGCCTAAGGCCGCCGCCCCCGCCACGCCGGGCGGCATGCCCGCCGCCACGCCGCCGGGCGCTGCCCGCATGCTCGAGCTGCGCGTCGGCCCGCTGAAGAACCTGGCCGACGCCGACAACCTGGTCGAGCTCTTCAAGGAGATCACCGACCTCGGCACCATCGAGCCGCTGGACAACGGCATGTCGGCCGACGGCATGCGCCGCTTCAAGATCTGCACCACCAGCACCGACAGCGACCTGCTGGACCTGTTCACCTTCCACGTCGCGCGCGAGCAGGTCGCCCTGCTGCCGCTCGGCCCGGGCTACGGCTTCCATGAAGGCGCCCCCGGTGCGCCGGCCGCCACCGCACCGAGCGAGGCCGACCTCGGCTACGGCTTCTTCGACGACGCCCCCGGCGCGCCGAGCGCCGCAGCGCCGTCGCAGGAAGCCGCCTCGTCCGGCGC
>NZ_JBFUEB010000182.1:0-7551 GCF_056404395.1 Rhizobacter sp. P2_D12
GAGGCGCGCCAGCCGCTGTCGCGGCTGGCCGACTGGTTCACGCTGAACCGGCTGGACGGCACGCCGGTGCCGCTGGGCGACTGGCCGCTGGCGCGCATCCTGCGCGGCGAGACGCTGCACGACACCGAGATCGTCGTCAGCAGCACGCGCCACGGCTGGCACAAGGTCTTCAACTACAACGGCGCGCTGGTGCACGACGCCCAGGGCCGGCCGATGGTCGCGATGGTGCTGGTCAACGACATCACCGCGCGCAAGCGCATCGAGGCCGGCGTGCAGCGGCTGAACTGCGAGCTCGAGGAGCGCGTCAACGCGCGCACGGCCGAGCTGCAGGCGGCCATCAAGGAACTGGAGGCGTTCAGCTACTCGATCTCGCACGACCTGCGCGCGCCGCTGCGCGCGATCGACGGCTTCTCGCAGGCGCTGCTGAAGGACTGCGCGCCGCAGCTGCCCGACACCGGCCAGCGCTACCTGCGCATCATCCGCGAGAGCGCGCAGAAGATGGGCCAGCTGATCGACGACCTGCTGATGTTCGCGCGCCTGTCGCGCCAGCCGCTGGTGCGCCGGCCGGTCGACCACGCGCTGCTGCTGCGCGATGCGATCGCGCTGCTGGCGCCGATGCGCGAGGGCCGCGAGGTCGAGTTGCGCATCGGCGAGCTGCCACCCTGCCTGGGCGACCCGGCGCTGCTGCGCCAGGTGTGGATCAACCTGCTGTCGAACGCGCTGAAGTACACCCGCCAGCGCGCGCATGCGGTGGTCGAGATCGGCTGCCAGCCCGGGCGCGCCGAGGGCGACGCGCCCGAATACTTCGTGCGCGACAACGGCACCGGTTTCGACATGCTCCATGCGCACAAGCTGTTCGGCGTGTTCGAGCGGCTGCACCGCGCCGACGAGTTCGAAGGCACCGGCGTGGGCCTCGCGATCGTGCAGCGCATCGTGCAGCGCCACGGCGGCGACATCCGCGCGCAGGCCGAGCCCGACCGCGGTGCGGTCTTCCTGTTCAGCATCGAACCCGCGACACGGCCGTGAACCGGGGCCCGCCGCCCCTTACTGCGCCGGGTCGCGGTGCGTCCAGCGGATCGCGTCGATCTCGGCCAGCAGCTCGGGCGACAGCGCGGTGCCCCAGGCGGCGAGGTTCTCGTCGAGCTGGGCCAGCGTCGTCACGCCAATGATGGTGCTGGCGACGCGCCAGCTGCCGTACACGAAGGCCAGCGCGAGCTGCGTGGGCGTGAGGCCGTGCCTGCGCGCCAGCGCGTTGTACAGGCGCGCCGCGGCCTGCGACTCGGGGCGGCCCCAGCGGCCCTTCTTCATCGTGTCGAACAGCGCCAGCCGGCCCGGCCTGGCGGTGCCGTCGAGGCCGGTGTCGTCGTACTTGCCGGTCAGCGCGCCGAAGGCCAGCGGCGAATAGGCCAGCAGCGACACCTGCTCGCGGTACAGCGTCTCGTCGAGCGCGTTGTCGAGCGAGCGGTTGGTCAGCGCATACGGGTTCTGCACCGTGGCCACGCGCGGCAGCCCGTGCTGTTCGGCCAGCCGCACGAACTCGCTGACGCCCCAGGGGGTCTCGTTCGACAGCCCGACGTGCCTGATCTTGCCGGCCTTCACCAGCCCCGCGAAAGCCTGCAGCTGCTCGTGGATGCTGCTGAATTCGCGATCCGCCTTCGGGTTGAAGTACAGCGCGCCGAAGGTCGGCGCATTGCGGTTCGGCCAGTGGATCTGGTACAGGTCGATGACGTCGGTGCGCAGGCGGCGCAGGCTGTCGTCGCAGGCCGACACGATCTCGGCAGGCGTCAGGTTGTCGCTGCCGTTGCGCACCCAGTCCATGTTGCGCGACGGGCCGGCCACCTTGGTGGCCAGCACCACCTTGGCGCGCACGCCGGGCCGCGCGGCGAACCAGTTGCCGATGATGCGTTCGGTGGCGCCGTAGGTCTCGCGCCGCGTCGGCACCGCGTACATCTCGGCGGTGTCGATGAAGTTGATGCCGCGTTCGACGGCATGGTCGAGGATGGCATGGGCCGAGGCTTCGTCGACCTGTTCGCCGAAGGTCATCGTGCCGAGGCAGATCGGGGTGACGCGCAGGTCGCTGCGGCCGAGTGCAAGGGTGGCGGCAAAGGAGTTCATCGGCGCAGTTTATGCGGCCTCGAAACCCCGTGCAGGCGCTCAGCGGGCGAGCCGCGCGCGCTCTTCCTCCTGCAGCCGCAGCACGCGCCGCTGCACCTTGCCGGTGGTCGTCATCGGCAGCGCGTCGATGAACTCGATCTCCTTCGGGTACTCGTAGGGCGCGAGCCGGTCCTTCACGTGGGCCTGCAACTGCGCCACCAGCGCCGCATCGCCGGCCACGCCCGGCGCCAGCACCACGTAGGCCTTGACCAGCGCGCCGCGTTCGGGGTCGGGCTTGGGCACGACCGCGGCGTTCGCCACCGCCGGGTGCTTGACCAGGCAGTTCTCGATCTCGCTCGGCCCGATTCGGTAGCCCGCGGCCTTGAAGACGTCGTCGCTGCGGCCCTGGTACCAGAGGTAGCCGTCGTCGTCCATCAACGCGGTGTCGCCGGTGCGGCACCAGCTGTCGTCCGGGTCGCCGGTGAACTTGGCGCGCGTCGCGCCGTCGTTCTTCCAGTAGCCGAGGAAGAACACCGGGTCGGGCTCGCCGTGCACGTCGCGCCGGTGCACGGCAACGTCGCCGGGCGTGCCGCGCGGGCACTCGCGGCCGTCGTCGTCGAGCACCGCGACGCGGTGGCCGGGGTACGGCCGGCCCATGCTGCCGGGGCGCGCCGGCCAGCCCGGGTGCGTCGTGCCGTCGGCAGCGAGCAGCTCGGTGCAGTTGCCGACCACGTAGTTGATCTCGGTCTGGCCGAACATCTCGTTGACGGTGATGCCCAGCTGCTCGCGGCACCAGCCGAACACCGCGTCGCCGACCGCCTCGCCCGCGCTCATGATGGCGCGCAGCCGCAGCGCGTAGCGTTGCCGCGGCGCCGGCACCGCCTTCATCATCGCCTTCAGCGCGGTCGGGAACAGGAAGGTGTTGGTGACGCCGTAGCGCGCCATCAGGTCGAAGGCCTTGTCCGGCCCGAAGCGGCCCTGGTACGCGACGATCTCGCGTCCGAAGTACAGCGCCGGCAGCAGCGCGTCCATCAGCCCGCCGGTCCAGGCCCAGTCGGCCGGGCTCCAGAACACGTCGTCGTCCCGCGGGAACCAGTTCTGGCTCGCGACGAAGCCGCTCAGGTTGCCGATCAGCGCGCGCTGCGGCAGCAGCGCCCCCTTGGGCGGGCCGGTGGTGCCGCTGGTGTAGATCAGGATGGCCGGGTCGGCGGCCTGCGTCGCGACCGGTGCGAAATCGCCGTCGTCCTGCTGCAGCAGCGCATCCCAGTCGACGTCGCCGAGGCCGGCGCCTGCCCCCACGGCCCCCACGGCTACCACGCAGCGCAGCGCCGGACAGGCCGCGCGCACCGAGCGCAACGCGGCCAGCGACGCCTCGTCGCCGATCGCGACGCAGGCCTCGCTGTGCTGCAGGCGGAATTCCAGCGCCTCGGGGCCGAACAGCACCGACAGCGGCATCGCGATCGCGCCCAGCTGGTGCAGCGCGATGTGCGCGACGGCGGTCTCGATGCGTTGCGGCATCACGATCGCGACGCGGTCGCCGCGCTGCACGCCCAGGCGGCGCAGCGCGGCCGCCAGGCGTCGCGCACGGGCCTGCAGCTGGCGGTAGCTGCAGGTGCGGCGCGTGCCGTCCTCGTGCTCGTGGCGGATCGCGATCGCATCGGGCGTGTCGCGCGCCCAGCGGGCACAGCAGGCCTCGGCCAGGTTGAAATCGGCCGGCACCTGCCAGCGGAACGACGAATGGAGGGCGTGGTAGGTGTCGGCGATGGGCATCGCCGCAGCTTATGCCCTGCTCAGGCCGGCGGCATCGGGATCACTACGAGCGGGCCGAGCGCCGGGCCGCCCCAAGCCGGCCCGCATCCCCTCGGGGGATCGACCGGCGTACCCGCCGGGCGAGGGGTCGTCAACCTGCAAAGCGCTGCAGGGCATCGCCCGCAATGCGGCAGATGCGCCAGTCCGGCATCACCGTCGCGCCCATGCGCTCGTAGAAGCGGATCGCGTGCTCGTTCCAGTCGAGCACGCTCCATTCGAAGCGGCCGTAGTTGCGCTCGACCGCCAGCTTGCCCAGCCGCGTCAGCAAGGCCTCGCCGATGCCCTTGCCGCGCTGCGAGGGCTGCACGTACAGGTCTTCGAGGTACAGGCCCGGCTGGGCGAGGAAGGTCGAGAAATTGGTGAAGAACAGCGCGAAGGCGACCACCTCGCCGTCGGCCTCGGCCACCATCGCCTCGGCGACCGCCTTCTCGCCGAACAGGTGCGGTCGCAGCTTCTCGGGCGTGACCTGCAGCAGGTGGGTGAGCTTCTCGAACTCGGCCAGTTCGCGGATCAGGCCGACGATGGGGACGACGTCGCGCAACTCGGCGGCGCGCAGGGTGAAAGCGGGCTCGGCGGGGGTGCCGTCCGCGGGGGCTGGGGACATGGACATGCCCCCATTCTCTCAGGCCGCGAGACGTTCCCAGGCAACTGCGGGCGCCGGCTTCGCCACCTGCGGCCAGATCACGCAGACGGTGCGCGGGCGCAGCAGGTGCTGGCAGAAGAATTCGGTGACCCGCACGGTGTACGGCGCCCACGCATCGCGGCCGGCACCGGGCAGGCGGTTGTCGACCAGCCACCATTGCGCAAACGCCGACAGCGCCAGCCGGTGCGCGTCGTCGGGCCGCACCAGCCGGTCGGCGCGGCCGTGCACCATCAGCACCGGCCGGCCCTGCAGCGCCGACAGCTGCGCCTGCAGCCGCGTTTCGTCCAGCAGCACCGCACCCAGCAGCCAGGCCGCCGCATGCACGCCCGGCGCCAGCAGGGCACCGAGCCAGGGCAGCAGGTGCCATTGGCGGCGCAGCGCGCGCTCCAGCGTCACGCCGACGCCATCGGCCAGCACCGCGCGGATGCCGGGTTCCTCGGCCGCGGCGCCCAGCACCGCATTCGCGCCCAGGCCGGAGCCGAGCACGCCGATGCGGCCCGGGCGGAAGCCGCGTTCCACCAGGTAGTCGAAGGCGCCGAGCACGTCGTGCCGCTCGCGCCGGCCGAAACCGGCGCGCCGCGCACTGCTGCCGCCCTGCCCGCGCAGGTCGATCACCAGCACCGACACGCCCTTCGCGCGCAAGGCCTGCGCCAGCTCGCGCACCGGCGGCGCCAGTTCGCCGCAGCGCCGCGGCTCGTGGCGGTTGACCAGCACCACCGCCGCCTGCGCGACGGCGACCGGCAGGTACCAGCCGCAGACCCAGGCCCGGCCGTCGCGTGCCGGGAAGCCGACCCGGTCACGCGCTGCCTCGCCGCGCGCCGGCGGCTTGGGCCGTGCCCGCGTGTGGCGGTGCGCGACCCACAGACTGGCAGCCGCATAGGCAAGTGCACACCCGAAGGCGGCGACCGGCAACTGCGAGCTGATGTCCACGGTGGTGTTTCTCCCTGAGCTGGATGCAGTGTCCGAATTCGCGCGGGCACCGTCCTTCATCCGCCTGAAGCCGGCCTGAATCGTTCTGAAAAGCCGCGCCATCGCGTAAATTCGCCGCCTTGGAGGATTCCTTTGCCTGACCACTACCTTTTCGGACGCTTCCAGCTGCACCCGGCGACGCGCCAGCTGCTGGTCGACGGCCGGCCCGCGCTGCTGGGTGCACGCGCCTTCGACCTGCTGCAGGCGCTGGTCGAGCGCAGCGACCGGCTGGTGTCGAAGGGCGAACTGCTGGATCTCGTCTGGCCGGGCCTGGTGGTCGAAGAGAACAACCTGCAGGTGCACGTGTCGACGCTGCGCAAACTGCTCGGGCCGCAGGCCATCACCACCGTGCCGGGCCGGGGCTACCGCTTCACGCTGGTGGCGCAGGCGCCGGCCGCGGCGCCGCCGGCCGCCATGGCGCGCGGCAACCTGCCGGAGCAGGCGGTGCCGCTGCTGGGCCGCGAGCACGAGCTGGCGAGCTTGCTGGCGCTGCTGGACGCGCAGGCGCTGGTCACGCTGGTCGGGCCGGGCGGCATGGGCAAGACCACGCTGGCGCGTGCCGCCGCGCAGGCGCGCCGGCAGGCCTGGCCCGATGGCGTGGCCTGGGTCGAGCTGGCGGCGCTGACCGACCCCGGGCTGGTGGGTGGTGCCATCGCGCAAGCCTTGTCACTGCAACTGGCCGGCGGCGGCGATGCGCAAGCAGCCCTGGTGTCGGCGATGAAGAACCTGCAGGGCCTGCTGGTGCTGGACAACGCCGAGCACCTGCTGGAGGGGCTGGCGCCGCTGGTGCAGGCACTGCGACACGGTGCACCCGGCCTGCGCGTGCTGGTGACGAGCCAGGTGCCGCTGCACCTGGCCGGCGAACAGGTGCTGCGCCTGGAGGCGCTGGCCGTGCCGGCCGCCGAGGCGGCGCTGGGCGAGGCCAGGCAGCACGGCGCCGTCGCGCTGTTCTGCGAACGGGCGCTGGCAGCCGACCGGCGCTTCGCGCTGGGTGACGGCAACCTGCAGGCGGTGATCGAGATCTGCCGCCGGCTGGATGGCGTTCCGCTGGCGATCGAGCTGGCCGCCGCGCGCGTGCCGCTGCTGGGCGTGGCCGGCGTCGCGGCGCGGCTGGACGATCGATTCAAGCTGCTGGCCAATGCGGTGCGCGGCACGCCGACGCGCCAGCAGACGCTGCAGGCGGCGCTGGAATGGAGCCTGGGTTTGCTGCAGCCGGCCGAGCGCGCGGTGTTCGTGTCGCTCGGGGTGTTTGCCGGCGGCTTCAGCCTGCCGCTGGCAAACGCGGTGCTGGCGCAGGGCGACGGGCCGGATGAGTGGGCGTTGATCGATGCCCTGGCACTGCTGACCGACCATTCGTTGGTACAGGTGAGCGCGAGCGACCCGCCGCGCTATGCGCTGAGCGAGAGTGCGCGCGCCTATGCGGTGGCGCAACTGGCGACCGATCCGCGCGCCGACGCGTTGCGTGCGCGGCACGCCGCAGCGCTGCGCCGGTTCTTCGACGCGGCGCAGCCCGACTGGCTGCAGATGGCCGATGCGCCGTGGCTGGCTCACTACGAACCCGAGCTGGACAACCTGCGCGCCGCGCTGGCCTGGTCGCACGGGCACGACGCGCAGACGCTGATCGCGCTGGTGGGATCGGCCGCACCGCTGTGGCACCACCTGTCGCTGCACGCGGAGGCGCGTCGCTGGCACGAGGTGAGCGAGTCGCTGCTTCATGACAACGTTCCCAAGCCGCTGGCGGCGGCGTGGTGGCGGGCGGCGCAGTGGGTGTGGGCGGAAGCGTCGCCCGGGCGCTCGCGCGGTGCCGCGGACCACGCGCAGGGCCTGTACCGCGCGCTGGGTGACGAGCACGGGCTGTATGCGCAGCTGACCGGGCTGGCGGGCTTGTGGCATGAGCCGAATCCCGCGGCACGCGCCGCGCTGGAAGAGGCGCTGACGATCGAGCGGCCCGACTGGCCGGCCCGCGAACGCGCGTGGGGCCAGCGGGCGCAGGCCGACGTCGCGCGGGCCGAGGGCCGGCTGGGCGACAGCCGGAC
>NZ_JBFUEB010000183.1:0-7366 GCF_056404395.1 Rhizobacter sp. P2_D12
GCCTGCGCGCCGGCGCCGGCGTGCGTCGCGTCGGCAGCTCGGGCACCGGCGTGGCCGGCGGCCCGACGGTGCCGGCGGTGACGCTGTTCGATGCGATGGTCGCCTACGACCTGCCCCGCTGGCGCTTCGCGCTGAACGCCAACAACCTGGCCGACAAGGAGTACGTCGCCAGCTGCCTGGCGCGCGGCGACTGCTGGTTCGGGCAGCGCCGGCGCATCGTCGCCAGCGCGACCTACCGGTGGTAAAGCGGGGTCAATTTCCCCGCCATCGTTTGACCCGAATTAACCACCCGCCGCGGCGCGCCTTCCTAAACTCGGTGGCATCCAATCGATGGGGCATCGCATGGCAAGGAAGCACACGGGGCAATGCGCCTGCGGCAGCGTCAAGTTCGCGTTCGATACCGATCCCGACTTCGTCGCCATCTGCCACTGCCTGGACTGCAAGCGGGCAACCGGCGGCGAAGCCGCCACCTTCTTCGGCGTGCCGGAGAGCGACTTCACCCTGATCAGCGGCCAGCCGAAGGCGTTCCACTACATCGCCCAGTCGGGCAAGGGACTGGACCGGAACTTCTGCCCCGAGTGCGGCGCGCGGGTGTTCTCCACGAACCTGGAGAGCTTCCCCGGAGCGGTTTTCGTCACGCTCGGCAGCCTGGACCAGCCGGCAGGCATCGAACCGATGCTGGAGATGTTCACCAAGCGCCGCCTCGCCTGGGCCAGGCCGCTGGACCTGCCGCAGTTCGAGAACATGCCGCACTGAGCCGCCAAGGAGATCGAGATGAGCGTCCCGCACGTCCTGTTCATCGTGACCAACGCGGCCGTGATCGGTCCGCACCAGCGCGCCACCGGCTACTTCTTCGCGGAAGTGGCCCATCCGTTCGAGGTCTTCGACCAGGCCGGCATCGCGGTGGAGTACGTGACGCCCCTGGGCGGCAAGCCGCCCGAGGACTCCTTCGACGAGAAGGACGCCGCGCAGCGCGCCTTTCGGGCGAGCAAGTCGATCCGCAGGATGGGGCGCAGCCGCAGGCTGGCCGAGGTCGACGTGCTGGACTACGACGCCGTCTTCGTCCCCGGCGGGCTCGGCCCGATGGTGGACATCGCGAAGGATCCGGACGTCAAGCGCGCGGTCACCCGGTCCTGGAACGCAGGCATGGTGGTGGCGGCCGTCTGCCACGGCCCCTGTGCCTTGCTGGGCGTCACGCTGGAAGACGGCACGCCGCTCGTGCGCGGGCGCCGGCTGACGTCCTTCTCGAATGCGGAAGAGAACGGCTACGCCAGCGACGACGTGCCGTTCTCGCTGGAGACCGCGCTTGTCGAGGAGGGTGCGAAGTACGAGTCGACGGCGGTCTGGCAGCCCAAGGTCGTCGTCGACGGGCGGCTGATGACCGGGCAGAACCCGGCGTCGGCCGGACCGCTCGCGCTGGCGATCGTGGAGGCCCTGCGCAAGGACCGCCGGTGAGCACAGCGGGCCCGATCACCGTCGTCGCGCGCTGGCGGGCCAAGGCCGGCACGGTCGACAACGTGCTGGCGCTGGTCGCCGAGCTGCGCCCGCCCACGCTCGCGGAGCCGGGCTGCCTGGGCTACGACGTCTTCCGCAGCACGGACACGCTCGGCGAGCTGCTGCTGGTCGAGCGCTACCGCGACATGCCCGCGATCGAGGCACACCGCGGCTCGGCGCACTACCAGGCCCTGGTGGTCCAGCGCATCCTTCCGCTCCTGTCGGACCGCCAGGTCGAGCTGCTGCGATCGCTCGAGTGACCAGGGCCCGGTGCCGGGCCTTCCTGTCCGCCGGCAACGCGCCGTCCGATGACATGACGCATCAGAAGATGGTGGCGCCGAAGATGCACTGAGCGAGAATGCATCCCTGCTGAACGCGGGTACTTCTCGGCTCGAGCGATGCGCACCATCGGATTGCCCCTCACGGACGTTTCGCGCAGGCAGGCGCTCAAGGCGGTGGCCGGCGCCGCCCTGGCACTGCCGCTGCCCGGCCGGGCCCGGCCGGCGGGCCTGGCGGGCGACACGATCACCGTCGTCGTCCCCTTCGCGCCGGGCGGTGCCACCGACCAGCTCGCCCGGTTGCTCGCGGCGGACCTGGGCACCCGGCTGGGCAGCCGGTTCGTCGTCGAGAACCTGCCCGGCGCCAGCGCCACCATCGGCGCGCGGTCCGTCGCGGCCGCCGCGCCCGACGGCAAGACACTGCTCTACACGACGGCCACGCCGCTGTCGATCAATCCCCACCTCTTCCCCGCCCTGCCCTACGACCCCGACAAGGCCTTCGCGCCGATCGCACTGACCGTGCGGCAGCCGCTCGTGGTGGTGACCGGCCGGCTGGCGGGCATCGGGACGCTGCACGAACTAGTGGCCCACCTGCGCCGCCACGAGACGACCAGCAGCTACGGGTCCTACGGCAGCGGCACGGCCAGCCACATCGCCGCGGCGCTGTTCGCCCGCAAAGTGGGCATCGCCGGGCTCGCGCACATTCCCTACAGCGGCCCGCTCGCCACCTCCGACCTCGTGGCGGCCCGCATCACGTTCATGATCGACTCGTGGAGTTCGGTGTCGCAGCTGGTCGCCGCCGGCAAGCTGGTGGTGCTGGCCTCGTGCGACACCCGCGCCCTGCCGTGGTTGCCGGGCGTCGCAAGCGTCGCCAGCCTGCTCGGGCAGGCGTTCGACGTGTCGACCTGGAACGGCTGGTTCGCGCCGGCCGGAACGCCGGCGGGGATGCTCGACCTGCTGAACCGCGGGATCGCCGCAACGCTGGCCGGCGATGCGGTGCAGCAGGCGCTGGCCGCGAAAGGCTTGATCCCGTATCCGCCGATGCCGCGCCGCGAGGTCGCGGCCTTCGTCGCCGCCGACCGCCGCCACTGGAAGCGCCTGATCCAGGCTGCCGGCATCGAACAGCCTTGAGCCGGCCCGCACCGTGACCGAACGCCTGCCTGCGTCCGCCAACCGGGTCTTCTCGTTCGGGTCGTTCCGCCTGCTGGCGCAGCAGCAGCTGCTGCTCGAAGGCGAGACGCCGGTGCGCTTGGGCAGCCGGGCCCTCGAAGTCCTGTGCGCGCTCGTCGAATCGCCCGGCGCCCTCGTCACCAAGCGCGACCTGATGGCCCGCGCCTGGCCCGGCACGGTGGTCGAGCCGAGCAACCTGAAGGTCACGGTCGCGGCGTTGCGCCGCGCGCTCGGCGATGGCCGGCCCGGTCACCGCTACATCGCCAACGTCACCGGGCTGGGCTATCGCTTCGTCGCGCCGGTGCGCTGCATGGACGCCGACGGCGGTGACGGCAACCCGCATCGCGCGCGCAGCAGCGGCCTGCCGCAATCCGCCACCCGCCTGGTCGGGCGTGCCGAGCTCGTCTCGGCGCTGGTGCGCGCGCTGCCCGCGCGGCGCATGGTGACGCTCACCGGCGCCGGCGGCATCGGCAAGACCAGCGTCGCGCTGGCTGTTGCCTCGGCACTCGCCGACGGCCTTCCGGACGGTGCGCATTTCGTCGACCTGGGGACGCTGGCCGATCCGCGCTTCCTGCCGATGGCGGTGGCCAACGCGCTCGGCATCGCGATCTATGGCGAAGACGCTGGCGACGCGTTGATCTCGGCGCTTCGCCAGCGCCGGCTGGTCCTGGTACTCGACGGCTGCGAACATGTCCTCGAAGCGGCGGCGGCGCTGGTCGATCGCATCGTTGCCGGCGCCCCCGGCGTGCTGGTCCTGGCGACGACGCGCGAGCCCTTGCGCATCCGCGGCGAGACGGTCCACCGCCTGGCACCGCTGCCGGCGCCGCCGCCGCACGCGCACCTCACGGCCGACGAGGCGCTGGCCTTTCCTGCCGTCGAGCTGTTCGTGCAGCTTGCCGCGGCCTGCCTCGACGGATTCACCCTGTCCGATGCGGACGCGTCCATCGTCGCCGACATCTGCAACCGGCTGGACGGCATCGCGCTGGCCATCGAGCTGACCGCGACCCGGGTCGAGGCCTTCACGCTGCGCGAGCTCTCCGTGCTGCTGGAAGACCGGTTGCGCCTGCTCGGCCTCGAGCAGCGCGGTGCCGCGCCGCGGCACCGCAGCCTGGCCGCGGCGCTGGCCTGGAGCCACGACCTGCTGGCGCCCAACGACCGCATCGCGCTGCGCCGCGTGGCCGTCTTCGCCGGCTCGTTCACGCTCGCCTCGGCCACCGCGCTGGCCGGCAGCGACTGCGACATGGTGGCGGCCGTGGAGAGCCTGACGGCCAAGTCGCTGCTCTGCGCCGACGTGCGAGGCTCCGAGGTCCACTACCGGCTGCTCGACACCACGCGCGCCTTCGCCGCGCAGAAGCTGCAGGACAGCGCGGAGTCGCGCGAACTGCACCGGCGCCATGCGGAGCACCTGGTCGACGTGCTGGCGCGCGTCGAGCGCGAGGCGCGCCACCAGCACAGCGCCGATTGGGTGGCCGCACACGGCCACCGCGTCGACGACGTGCGCGGTGCGCTGGCCTGGGCCTTCTCCCCCGACGGCGACGCGCGGCTGGGCATCGCATTGACGGTGTGCGCGATCCCGCTGTGGACGCAGCTGTCGCTGCTCGATGAGTGCCGCGACAGCGCGGAACGGGCGCTGGCCGCCGGCAGCGGGCAGCCGCTGCCGGYGGTGCGCGACCGCATGCGCCTGGCCGCCGCGCTGGCGCTGGCCACGCTCTACACCCGCGGGCCGCGCCCCGAGACCGAGGCGCTGTGGAAGGCGGCGCTGCGCGACGCCGACGACACCGGCGACGCTGCGTTCCAGCTGCGCACGCTGTGGGGCCTGTCGGTCCACCTGGTCTTTGCGGGCCAGTACCGCGCGGCGCTGGACTACCTGCGCCGGCTGCGCATCGTGGCGCGCCGGCACGGCGATGCCGCCGACCGGCTGGGCGCGGAGCGCCTGATCGCGACCAATCTCCACTACTTCGGCCGGCAGGGCAGCGCTCGCGCACGCCTGGACAAGGTGCTGCGGGCCTACGCCGACCCGGTGCAGCATGCGGACATCTCGCGCTTCCAGTTCGACCAGCGCGTCGTCGCGCGCGGCACGATGGCCAACGTGCTGTGGCTGCAGGGACTGGCCGACCAGGCGGTGCGCATCGCGCAGGAGGCGGTCGAGGGTGCGCAGGCGGCCAGCCACCCGGTCTCGCTGTGCAATGCGCTGGGGCACACGGCCATCCCGATCGCGCTCTACACCGGTGACCTCGACGCCGCCGACGCGCTGATGCTGCGCCTGCGCGCGCACCTGAGGCAGCATGCGCTGAGCGTCTGGTGCATGCTCAGCCGCTGCCTGCAGGGCATGATCGGCATCGAGCGCGGCGACGTCTCCTGCATCGACGAGTTCGAGTCCCTGCTCGGCAAGCTGCGCGCGTCGGGCTATGGCCTGCGCCAGTCGTTCTACAGCGCCGCACTGGCCCGCGGCCAGGCCTTGGCGGGCCGGCGCGGCGACGCGCTGGCGACCCTTGGCAACGCCCTCGCGCTGTGCGAGCAGACCGCCGAACGCTGGTTCCTGCCGGAGCTGCTTCGCATCAAGGGCGAGCTGCTGGGCCGGGATGCGGGTCCGGGCGCCGAGCTGCTCTTCAGGCAGGCGCTGGGTCTGGCGCGGCGACAAGGTGCGCTGGCACTGGAACTGCGTGCGGCGCTCAGCCTGGCCGGGCTGCTCGCCGACGGCGGCCGTCCCGGCGAGGCAGAAGACCTGGTCGACTCGGTCCAGGCGCGGTTCACCGAAGGGCATCGGACGGCCGACCTGGTGCGGGCCGCGCAGCTGGCCGCCGACCTGCACAAGCTCGTGCCGCGGAACTGAACGCCGGGCGGTGTCAGGCGCCGCCGAACAGCCGGCTGCGCGCCGCCTGCGTGATCGCGGCGACGCAGGGGTGCTTGATGCGCCGCTCCACCGACACCGCGAAGAACTCTTCCACCAGCTGGTCGGTGCGGCCCAGCACCTTGACGCCGTACTGCTCGCAGGTCTCCTGCTCCAGCACGGCGGGCGACATGAAGACGCCGCGCCCTTCGCGGCCGAAGGCCTTCATCAGTGCGGCATCGTCGAACTCGCCCACCGTGCGCGGGTGCACGCCCTGCTCGGCGAACCAGTGGTCCATGCGCTTGCGCATCGCCGACTGCGCGCCCTGCAGCAGCATCGGCGCGCCCTCCAGGTTGGCCGGGAACTCGCGGCCCAGGCTCTTCAGCAGCGACGGCGTGCAGAAGAAGCTCATCGCGGTGGTGCCGAGCGCATGGTTGAAGGCCTTGACGCTCATCTGTCGGTTCATCGGCTCGTCGGCGATCACCAGGTCCAGGCGCTGGATGGCCAACTGGGCCAGCAGGTCCGGGAACTTGCCCTCGTGGCACAGCAGGCGCACGTGCTGCGGGATGTCGAGTGCGGGCTCGAGCAGGCGGTAGGCGATCGACTTCGGCACCGAATCGGCGATGCCGACCCGGAAGTCGAGCACCTGCCCGCCGGCCCGCGCCTCGCCGATCGCGGCTTCCATCTCGGCACCGAGGCCGAAGATCTGGTCGGCGTAGCCCAGCGCCGTCTTGCCCTCCTCCGTCAGCTCGAGCCGGCGGCCGCTCTTGCGAAACAGCGCGCAGCCCAGGCGCTCTTCCAGCAGCTTGATCTGGCCGGACAGCGTCTGCGGCGTGATGTTGAGCTGCTCGCCGGCGCGCATCACGCCGCCGGCGCGGGCGGTGGCCCAGAAGTAGTGCAGGTGCTTGTA
This sequence comes from Rhizobacter sp. P2_D12, assembly GCF_056404395.1. Lineage (NCBI taxonomy): Bacteria > Pseudomonadati > Pseudomonadota > Betaproteobacteria > Burkholderiales > Sphaerotilaceae > Rhizobacter > Rhizobacter sp. P2_D12. Next base: position 6,683 of record NZ_JBFUEB010000183.1, read on the forward strand.
GTTCATGCCGACATCATGCGGTTTTCTCGAAGGCATTGCTCACGAAATACGAATTTACGCGAAGTGTCAGGGCGACTATCTTTCACGCTCACCGTCACCGGAGGACTCTGATGAGCCAACACCTGCAAACCCTGGATGCGTCGAACGGCTTCGGCAGCGTCGCATCCGCCGCGCAGCGCAACCGCGTGCTGCGCAACACCTACTGGCTGCTGGCGCTGTCCATGTTGCCCACCGTGCTGGGCGCCTGGATCGGCGTCTCCACCGGCATCGCCCGCGCGATGTCGCCCGGCATCAGCCTGGTCGTGTTCCTGGCCGGTGCCTTCGGCTTCATCTACGCGATCGAGAAGACCAAGAACTCGTCGGCCGGCGTGCCGGTGCTGCTSGGCTTCACGTTCTTCATGGGCCTGATGCTGTCTCGGTTGGTCGGCCAGGTACTGGGCCTGGCCAACGGCGCCGGCCTGGTCATGACGGCGTTCGCCGGCACGGGCGTGATCTTCCTCGGCATGGCCACGCTGTCATCGGTCATCAAGCGCGACCTGTCCTCGATGGGCAAGTGGCTGTTCATCGGCGCGGTGATGCTGCTGGTCGCGGGCCTGGCGAACTTCTTCATCCAGTCGAGCGCGCTGATGATCACGCTGTCGGTGGTCGCGATCGGCATCTTCTCGGCCTTCATCCTGTACGACC
>NZ_JBFUEB010000184.1:0-7235 GCF_056404395.1 Rhizobacter sp. P2_D12
GCGCATCCTTCAGCTGGGCCAGCGTGACGGCCGTGTCCAGCTGCGACAGCACCAGCATCTGCTGCAGCGTCAGGCCGGTCGCCGCTTCCTTCATCTCGCACGGCCAGTACTCGTCCATGAAGCGCAGGCGCGACAGCTCGCCGAAGTAGTAGCGCGTGAACTCGCCGTAGCTCTTGGTGTCGAGCACGCCGTGGTTCCAGCGCTTGGCGATGTCGGCCGGCACGGTGCTGGCCTGCAGGAAGTCGTACTCGACCTGGTAGTGCGGGAACAGCTCCTTGAAGCGCGGCACGTCGTGCAGCGCGACGGTCTGCACGTCGGCGACGTCGGCGCTCTTGTACGTGACGATCTTGTAGGCCGCGCCATACACCGCGAGCGACGGCGACTGCACGTTGGCCAGGTAGCGGCCGTTGGCATCGCTGTACTCGTTGCTGCCGTTGAAGTGCATGTGGCCGCCCACGTGCAGCTGCAGGCCGGTGGCCGCCAGTGCCGCGGTGGTGGCCGGCTCGGGCACGCGCGCGGTCTGGAACGCGCCCGGCTTGAACACCGCCTTCATCGCATCGGTCTGGTTGGCGTAGAAGTCCATCGTCGGGTAATGCGAGAAGGCGATCAGCTGCTTGCCTTCGGCCTTGGCGCGCGCGCTCACCTTGGTGATCCACTCGATCAGGTGCTTCTTGTGCGTGAGCACCTTGTTCCAGCCCGCGTTGCCGGCGCCGTCGTAGCCCTTGAAGCTCTTCGGGTTGGCGGCATCGAACCTCGCGTTCGGGATGTAGACGTTGGCATCGATCGACAGCAGCCACAGTCCCGGGGTCGGCTCGACCAGGTAGCTCGCGTCGACCAGGTTGCCGCACTTGGTGTAGGTGGTGCCGGCCACCTTGTAAGCACCGCCCTCGCCTTCGGCGCAGATCTCGAACTGGCGCTTGGCCAGGTCCGACTGCGTCTTCGCGTCGGTGTAGTTGTAGCCGTTGGCGTACTGGCTGAACGGCGTCTCCCACAGCACGTCGGTCGAGGCCGGCATGAAGCCGAAGTCGCCCAGGCGGGCGATGATGTTCTCGTAGCCCAGCTCCTTCAGCTGGTCGGTGCAGACCACCGTCGGGTCGGCAGCCTTGCAGGCGGCGTTGCCGGTGGCATAGACCTTCTGTTCCTTGCCGGCCGGAGTCAGGAAGTCGTTCTTGCCGGCCTCGTCGTCGTCGAACGGCTCGTTGGGGTCGTGGTTGCCCGGGGCGATGAAGAAGCGCATGCCCTTGGCGCGGTATTCCTGCAGGATCGCGGCGATGCCGTCGACGTTGACCGGCTGCGCGTCGTCGGTGTAGTCACCGGGCAGCGCGACGTACTTGATGCCCTTCGCGAAGGCATCGTCGAGCGCGGCGCGGAAGGCGAAGTAGTTCTCGTTGAACAGGCGCGTCGACGTCAGCTGCGCGTACATCGTGCGGATGGCCGCGTTCTTGCCGCTGGTGGTCGGGATGCCGCTGAAGCTGCTGCTCTTGAAGTCGCCGTAGACGTCCTCGAAGTGCACGTCGGTCATCAGCGCGACCGGAGGCGAGAAGGCGGCCGGCTGGCTGGGCGGCGGGCTGCCGCTGTCGCCATCGCCACAGGCCGTCACGGCGGTCAGGGTGAACAGGGCGGCCAGCGTGGAAGGGATCAGGGCGCGGCGCAGGGGATGCGTCATGGCAAGGGGCTACGTCGATTGCGAAGCCGCCGATGGTGATGTCGGATGGTGACGAAGTCATGACGCTGCGTGTCATCCATCGTTCCTCCTCAATCGGCGCATAGAACGCGATCGTTGTGGCATGCCCCTGGCCTTCGGGAACTCACCCCGAAAGAGGCATTGAGCAACCATGAGATCAACTGGCGCCATGTCGACATGGGCGCAYTCGGCCTCGCCGAGTGCGAACTCATCGCGACGCTGGCGCACGTGCTCGCTGGTGGAAGGCTGCTGGTCCGTCTCGACACGTAGCCCGGATGCCAATCCGGGTCCACGTCGAGCAACACATCCCCGATTGGCATCCGGGCTAGGGCCTCAGCGCCCCATTTCCTTCAGGTACGCCGCGCGCGCCGCGAAGCCGGTGTTCGCGAAGTCGGTGAACACCCCGTCGATGCCGGCGCGGAAGAACGCCAGGTACTCGGGCACCGGATCGTTGTTGTAGAGGCCCGGCAGGTACTGCTTCTCGTTGCGGAAGGTGTAGCTGTGCACGAACAGCCCGGCCGCGTGCGCATCGGCGATCAGCGAGGTCGGCGTCACGCTGTTGATGTCGGAATTCTTGGTGCCGCCGGCGTACGGCACCTGCTTCCAGGCCATCACCTGCGGTTTCCACGGGCCGATGCCGTCGGCATAGGTCTTGATCTCGGCCAGGCCCGCCTTCGACAGCATCGCGTCGAAGTAGCGGCCGTCGCCGTTGATCGTCCAGCTGTACGGACGGCCGTCGACGAAGGTGTAGACGTCGGACGTCGAGTAGGTCACGACGCCGGTGTCCAGGTGCGTGTCGTTGCCGTCGATCAGCTGCACCACGCGCGTCTTCAGGCCGATGCCGCGCAGGTACTTCAGGCTGGCCGGGTCGAAACTCTGCACGAAGATCGGCGCGGTCTTGGTGTTGAGGTTGTTGTCGACGATGAACTTCAGCACCGCATCCTCGAACGGATGGCCGGTCTTGGCGACGTCGCAACCGTTGGCGATCGCCTGCTGGTTGTTCCAGTACGGGTTCTTGACCTCCGGGTACACCGTCAGCGCGCGGCCGGTCGAGGTGCTCTTGGCCTTCGCGATGGCCAGGATCTCCTGCATCGTCAGCACCGGCTGCGTGCCGTTCTCGGCGGTCGGGCGGTCGGCGCGCGCGTCGTACGTCGTGCCCTTGATCCACTGCTTCAGCTCGGCGGCCGTGAAGTCGGTGATCGACCAGTCGTTGGTGTGGTCCTCGCCGTCGACGATGAGCGACTTCAGCACCGACTTCGGGTCGGCCGGGTCGGTCAGGTCCGTCAGGTACTGCTTGGGCTCGCTCGCGTTGGTCGGCGGCGACACGGTGTACGCCACGTTGACCAGCCGGCCCGGCACCGTGCGCTTGCGCGCCGCCACGTCGGCATTGGTGGCGGCCACGGTGGCCACGTTGGTGTTGTCGCTCAGCCAGGGGTTGTGGCGCGCCACCAGCACGCAGTCCTTGCTGAGGTGCAGGTCTTCTTCCAGCGAATCGGCACCGGCATCGGCCGCAGCCTCGTAGGCGGCCTGGGTCTCCTCGGGGTGCAGGCCCGGCAGGCCGCGGTGGCCGATCACCAGCGGCGCATTGCCGTCCAGCGTGGCGAGCGGCGGCGGGGCGTCATCGTCGCTGCCACCGCAGGCGGCGAGCGCGGCGGCGCCGAGCAGCGTCAGGGCGAAGAGGCGGGCACGGGTGATGCGGACTGCTGGGTGAAACATGGGGGTGGCGATCTTGGCTAAGGGTTGAGGCCGCCGATGTTCGGCGGGGCGGGTGACAGCGCTGTGACGGCCGAAGGGATCGTGGGCAAACGGTGTGCCTGCACGGGGAATTCGACGCGGCGGTAACACCGGCGAAGATCCAGCGCGGCGGCGGGGTCATCGCGCAGTGACGCAGAATCTGCCGCTGCCCTTTTCAAACCCATCACACCCCGACCCCTCATGTCCGACCTGTCCGCCTTCCCGATCACCCGCAAGTGGCCTGCGCAGAACCCCGACATCCTGCAGCTGTACTCGCTGCCGACGCCGAACGGCGTGAAGGTGTCGGTCATGCTGGAGGAGACCGGCCTGCCGTACGAGCCGCACCTGGTGCGCTTCGACACCAACGACCAGATGTCGCCGGAGTTCATGTCGCTGAACCCGAACAACAAGATCCCGGCCATCCTCGACCCGAACGGGCCGGACGGCAAGCCGCTGCCGTTGTTCGAGTCGGGCGCGATCCTGGTCTACCTGGCCAGCAAGACCGGCCAGCTGATGCCGGCCGACGCCGCAGGGCGCTTCGAGGCGCTGCAGTGGGTGATGTTCCAGATGGGCGGCATCGGGCCGATGTTCGGCCAGCTCGGCTTCTTCCACAAGTTCGCCGGCAAGGACTACGAGGACAAGCGCCCGCGCGACCGCTACGTGGCCGAATCGAAGCGGCTGCTGGGCGTGCTGAACGGCCGCCTGGCCGGCCGCCAGTGGATCCTCGGCGACGAGTACTCGATCGCCGACATCGCGACCTTCCCGTGGGTCAACAACCTGTTCGGCTTCTACGAGGCCGGCGAACTGGTGGGCGCGAAGGACTTCCCGGAGGTGCTGCGCGCACTCGAGGCCTTCAAGGCAAGGCCGGCGGTGCAGCGCGGGCTGACGATCCCGAAGCGGGCCGCGTAGTCAGGTCCGGGTCGCGCGACGCAGCCGCCAAGGCCTCGCTCATCGCCTGCGCGATGCGGTCGAGCACCTGCTGCGGCCGGCGCACGCCGCACACCCCGCTGCCGAAGGCGCTCAGTGCCTCGGTGTCCGGGTAGTCCCGGCTGTCGTGCCGGCCGGCGCGAAGCTTGAGCGCCAGCGTGCGGTCCACGGCCTCCACGCCGCCCGGGCGCTGGTACTTGTAGATCGTCGTCGTGACGACGTCGGACATCGGCGCCAGCCGTGCATCCTGCGGGCTGTTGTAGAACAGGCCGAAATTCTTCAGGTGCGCATCGCCGTTGCGCACCATCACCGTCAGCGCCAGTTGGTCGAAGAAGCGCCGCAGGTCCTGCGCCGGCTGCGCGCTGAAGAGCTGGATGGCTTGCGCCGTGGCCTCATAGCAGCCCTCGTACTTGCGGTTCGACAGCCGGTCGTGGACCTGGCGCCCCATCAGCGCGGCGATGTCCTCGAAGCCGTAGCGATGGCCATCGGCCGACAGTGAAAAGCCCGGCACCTCGATGCCGGCACGCCGGGCGGCATCGGCTACCGAGCGCCCCACTGAACAGCCGGGCGGCCACGGCGGCGCGTGTCGGACGCCGCCGCGGTTTCACTTTGCAACTTCTCGTTTGGCCGCCGAGCCGTTCACAATGGTGGCAGACGCCGCACCTTCGCGGCGTCTTGTCTTCGGAGATGTGCATGCCAGAGAGCCCGCCTTCTTCCCCTTCGGCCCCTTCGTCCATCACCCAGCTGCTGCACAGCTGGTCCGCCGGCGACCCGCAGGCGCTGAACCGGCTGGTGCCGCTGGTGTACGACGAACTGCGGCGGCTCGCGCGGCGCCAGATGCGCCACGAGCGCGATGCCCACACGCTGCAGACCACCGGCCTCGTCCATGAAGCCTTCCTGCGGCTGGCCGAGCAGCGCTCGGTGCACTGGGACTCGCGCGGCCAGTTCTACGGCTGGGTCGCGCAGCTGATGCGCCGCATCCTGGTCGACCATGCGCGCAGCCGCAATGCCGGCAAGCGCGGCCACGGCCAGGCCGCGCTGAGCCTGGATCAACTGCAGGACGACGCGATCGAGCCGGCATCGTCGGATGCACTGCTGGAGATCCTGCAGCTCGACCACGCGCTGCAGCGCATGCAGCGCCTGGACGAGCGGCAGAGCCGGGTCGTCGAACTGCGCTTCTTCGGCGGCCTGAGCGTCGACGAGACCGCCGACGTGCTGCAGATCTCGGTCGCCACCGTCAAGCGCGAATGGGCCACCGCGCGGGCCTGGCTGCTGAAGGAGATGGGGCAACCCGCCACTGCATTGGAACTTCCATGAACACAGCGATCGATGCGGCGCGCTGGGCGCGCGTCAAGACCTTGCTCGCCGAAGCGCTGGAGCGGCCGGCCGCCGAACGCCAGGCCTTCATCGACTCCGCCAGCGGCACCGACGCCGCGCTGCGCGGCGAGTTGACGGCCCTCGTGGCCGCGGCCGCGCAGACCCACAGCCTGCTCGACGAGGCACCGCGCGGTCTCGCGCTCGATGCGCTGCAGGCGCGCCGCGCCGACGGCAGCGGCGCCTGGCTCGGCCGGCGCCTGGGCGCGTGGCGCATCGTGTCGCTGATCGCCGACGGCGGCATGGGCCGCGTCTTCCTGGCCGAGCGCGCCGACGGCCTCTATGCGCAGCAGGTCGCGCTGAAGCTGATGGCCCCCGGCCTCGACCGCGACGCGCTGGTCGCGCGCTTCGTCGCCGAGCGCCAGATCCTCGCCGGCCTCGACCACCCCAACCTCGCCAAGGTGCTGGACGGCGGCATCACCGACGAAGGCATGCCCTGGTTCGCGATGGAGCTGGTGCGCGGCGAGGCGATCGACGCCTGGTGCGATGCGCACGGCCTGGACATCGAGGCGCGCGTGCGGCTCTTGCGCACCGTGTGCCAGGTGGTGCACTACGCGCACCGGCGCGGCGTCGTGCACCGCGACCTGAAGCCGGCCAACATCCTGGTCACCGGCGACGGCACCGTCAAGCTGGTCGACTTCGGCATCGCCAAGCGCTTCGGCGACGAGCTGCCCACCACGCCGCCCACCGCCACGCTGCAGCGCGTGATGACGCTCGAGTACGCCAGCCCCGAGCAGGTGCAGGGCCTGCCCGTCACGCCGGCGAGCGACATCTATTCGCTGGGCGTCGTTCTGTACCGGCTGCTGACCCGGTCCAGCCCCTACCCCGAGGCCGCGCTCGCGAGCGACTACCAGCTCAGCCGGGCGATCTGCGACACCGAGCCGCTGCCGCCCAGCCGGGCGGCGAAGGCCGGGACGCTGGCGCGCCGCGCCGAGCGGCGCCGCCTGCACGGCGACCTGGACGCGATGGTGCTGATGACGCTGCGCAAGGACCCGGCGCGCCGCTACGCCTCGGCCGAGGCGCTGGCCGACGACCTGTTCCGCTTCCTCGAAGGGCTGCCGGTGCAGGCGCGCCATGGCGCCTGGAGCTACCGCGCCGGCCGCTTCGTGCTGCGCCACCGCGTGATGTTCGGCGCGGCGCTGCTGGCCAACGTCGCGCTGGTGCTCGGGCTGTCGCTCGCCGCCTGGCAGTCGTTCGAGGCGCAGCGCCAGCACGAACGCGCCGAGCGTCACTTCGCGAACGTGCGCAAGCTCGCCAGCGTGATGGTGTTCGACGTGCACAAGGCGATCCAGAACCTGCCCGGCTCCACCGACGCGCGCCGGCTGATCGTGCAGAACGCGCTGGTCTACCTGGACCAGCTGGGCGCCGAGTCGCAAGGCGACGCGAAGCTGCAGCTCGAGATCGCCGGCGGCTACCGCAACATCGGCGACATCCAGGGCAACCCGTTGGCCTCCAACCTGGGCGACCCGAAAGGCGCCGCCGCGAGCTGGCAGCGCGCCGAGGCGCTGGCCCAGGC
>NZ_JBFUEB010000185.1:0-7089 GCF_056404395.1 Rhizobacter sp. P2_D12
TGCCAATCTTAAGGTGATCACGAAAGGTAGCTACCGCCCCGTGAAGGTCCCGTATTCCGACGAGGCGACTGCATTGTTCCGCGCAGCCCAGGTCAGCGCAGTGGAGCGCCGGAACGCCACGGTCGACGCACTGGACAGCAACATGATGTCGCGTGTGGTTGAAAACGCAGGACGGGTCGCCTTGACGTTGGCGCTCGCAGAGAACCCATGGGCCACCGAGGTCAGTGCGGAGTGCTTCACCCTGGGCATGGACATCGTGCAGAAAGCGACAGCAGCGTTCATCGCGGACATCCGCGCAAACTTGTTCGACAGCGTTCACGCAAAGCTGGAGACGGCTGTGGTGCAGAAGGTCAGCGAGTACTTCGTCAACAACAAGGGCAAGCCCATTTCTGACGGGCTGCTGGCCGACCGTTGCCGCCCTTACCGCTCTGCGCACCCGCAGCAGCGGAAGGCCGTGATCGAAGCCCTCGTGCGCCAAGGCAAAGTGACGACTAGCCCTGGGCGCAACAAAAATACCCTCCTCTACACGCCAAGTTTCGAGGCACAGCAATAACGGTCAAGCCGCCGCGCGCAAAACCGGCGCGGCTGGCCTGAACTCGATACCGGCTTCCTCCAGCATCCAGTCTTCAATCTTCAATCTTCAATCTTCAATCTTCAATCTTAGTGTGCCACATGCGCAAGAGATCAAGCGGACGCTGCCGATAATGTTTCTCAGCGATGGCGCTCGGCTTATGCCCCATGATCTGGGCAACCACGCCCGCAGGCGGTTCCTTTCATTCAGCCATATATGCTAACAATCGGCGCAACCAATGCAGGGGTCAGTTGGCAAACAGTCACACTAAGTGCCTTTTTGGTTGAAGTGCCAAATTCTGGTCGTATACATCTCAGGTCACACCAGAGCGGATAAGGGGTGGGTTCGACATGTAGGCTGATGAAGCCCGGGTACTAGATGGGTACTGACAACACGTTGACTTGCACATTGCAGTAAGCCCAACTCAGCATAACCTTCTAAGTCATTGATTTAATTGGTAGGCCTCCCGTGAGTCGAACACGGCACCAACGGATTATGAGTCCGCTGCTCTAACCAAGCATGAGCTAGAGGCCCAGAAACTGGGATAGTGGCAAACAACTCGCCACCTGCGCATCAACACGAACGTGATGAGCGAAGTGGCGAGAGCATATTGCCTTTAGTACAGACTCGTCAAGCCCGCATCAACAATCAGCTGTTGTTCTCGAGGAAGCTCTTGAGCTTGTCCGAGCGSGAYGGSTGRCGCAGYTTGCKCAKCGCCTTSGCYTCGATCTGGCGAATSCGCTCGCGGGTSACGTCGAACTGCTTGCCSACYTCTTCCAGCGTGTGGTCGKTSGWCATCTCGAYGCCGWARCGCATGCGCAGCACCTTGGCYTCGCGYGGCGTCAGGCTGTCGAGGATGTCCTTGACGACGTCGCGCAGGCCGGCCTGCATCGCGGCCTCGATCGGCGCGGTGTTGTTGGTGTCCTCGATGAAGTCGCCCAGGTGCGAATCGTCGTCGTCGCCGATGGGGGTCTCCATCGAGATCGGCTCCTTCGCGATCTTCATGATCTTGCGGATCTTGTCTTCCGGGATCTCCATCTTCTCGGCCAGCGTCGGCGCGTCCGGCTCGAAGCCGAACTCCTGCAGGTGCTGGCGCGACAGGCGGTTCATCTTGTTGATCGTCTCGATCATGTGGACCGGGATGCGGATCGTGCGGGCCTGGTCGGCGATCGAGCGCGTGATGGCCTGGCGGATCCACCAGGTCGCGTAGGTCGAGAACTTGTAGCCGCGGCGGTATTCGAACTTGTCCACCGCCTTCATCAGGCCGATGTTGCCTTCCTGGATCAGGTCGAGGAACTGCAGGCCGCGGTTGGTGTACTTCTTCGCGATCGAGATCACCAGGCGCAGGTTGGCCTCGATCATCTCCTTCTTCGCGTCGCGCGAGGCCTTCTCGCCCTCGTTCATGCGCTTGTTGATCTGCTTCAGGTCTTCCAGCGGCACGACGGCGCGCGCCTGCTGGTCGGTCAGCTTCTTCTGCAGCTCCTGCACCGGCGGCAGGTTGCGCGCCAGCACCGCGCTGTACGGCTTGCCGGCGGCGGCTTCCTTCTCGGCCCACTTCAGGTTCAGGATGTTGGGCGGGAAGTTCTTGATGAAGTATTCCTGCGGCATGCCGCACTTGTCGACCAGGATCTTGCGCAGCTCGCGTTCGTAGCGGCGCACGTCGTCGACCTGCGAGCGCAGGATGCCGCACAGCTTCTCGATCGTCTTGACGGTGAAGCGGATCGTCATCAGCTCGGCGCTGATGGCCTGCTGGGCCTTGTTGTACGGCGCCGACTGGTAGCCGTCCTTCTCGAAGGCCTTGCGCATCTTGTCGAAGTTGTCGCGCAGGCTGGCGAACTTGGTCAGCGCCGCGCCCTTCAGCTCCTCGAGCTTCTTGGTCAGCGCCTTGCTGCCGCCGTTGCCGTCGTCGTCGTCTTCCTCGTCGAAGAAGTCGACGTCTTCCTCGGCCACGTAGTCGTCCGCCTCGTCCTCGGAGACGAAACCGTCGACCACCTCGGAGATGGTCATCTCGGCCGCGCCGATGCGGTCGGCATAGGCCAGGATCTCGGCGATGGTGGTCGGCGACGCGCTGATGGCCAGCATCATCGCCTGCAGGCCGCCTTCGATGCGCTTGGCGATCTCGATCTCGCCTTCGCGCGTCAGCAGCTCGACCGTGCCCATCTCGCGCATGTACATGCGCACCGGATCGGTGGTGCGGCCGAACTCGGAGTCGACCGTCGACAGCGCCGCCTCGGCGGCTTCCTCGGCTTCTTCCTCGGTGGCGGTGGTGGTGCCGCCGCCGGCGATCAGCAGCGTGGCGGCGTCGGGCGCCTGCTCGTACACCGCGATGCCCATGTCGTTGAGCATCGACACGATGGCTTCGAGGATGTCGGCATCGACCAGCTTCTCGGGCAGGTGGTCGTTGATTTCCTGGTGCGTCAGGAAGCCGCGCGTCTTGCCCATCTTGATGAGCGTCTTCAACTCATGGCGGCGCTTGGCGACTTCTTCTTCGGTGAGCGCGGTCTCGTCGAGGCCGAACTCGCGCATCAGCGCGCGCTCCTTCGCGCGCGACACCTTCATGCGCAGCGGCTTGGCCTTGACGGCCTTGTCGTCGGTGCCGGCGGCCTCGACTTCGACTTCGGGTTCGCCTTCGAGGTCGGCTTCGAGGTCGGAGAAGTCCTCTTCAGGCACTTCTTCCTTCTTGGCGGCGACGGCACCCGCCTTCGGCTTGCGGCCGGGCTTGCCCTTGGCCTCGGCGGCGGGCTTCGCGGCCGCAGGCTTGGCGGCCGCCTTCTTCTTGTCTTCGGCCTCGGCCTTGCCGGCCTTCACGGCTTTCGACGCAGCGGCAGGCTGTGCTGCCTTGGCGGGGGCGCTCTTCTTCGCGGTCATGCAGTTCCTCGAATGGTGGTGGTCATCGCGGCGATCGGAAGGCTTGGCCAGCGGCTCCGGCCAACGCCCGACCCGCCGGCAGGTGACCTGGAAAGGCCCTGTTCGGCGGAGGTCCAAAGGCGTAGCGGGGCCCCCGAACAAGCCTTAGCTTGGGGCCGCAATCAAATGGGCAAGCTCACGTGACCATCAAAACGACGCGCAGTCCTTGCGGGGAAGGGGTGGCCTTGCGTGGGGACCCTGGTTCAAAGGGTGGCCGGGGCCCGGAGGTGCTGCTGTCACTCTTGCCGTAACAAACCCTTGATTATCGTCGAAAGTAACTGTTACGTCAAAGTTGGTTGTTGGAGGCTTTGCAGGCGGCGCCGGCGCTGGGCGTCGAGTTCGCGCCATTGCGCCAGCGCCTGCGGGTCGGTGGCCGCCTGCTGGATCAGCACCTCCTGGCGCGCCGTCAGCGCCGCGACCCACATGCCGTCGATGACCCGGCGCAGGTCGGCGAACTGCATTTCGTTCTGCAGGGCGTCCGTCGGCACGAGGCGCCGGGCATCGTCGGCCCACTCGCCGGCGTGCAGGGCCTGTTCCAGCGCGGCCCAGGGGGTGGCGCCGTGTTCCAGCAACTGGCGCTCGAGCCAGGTCACCAGCGCGCCGTGCGGAGCGGGCAGCTCGTGCAGCAGCTCGTGGTCGTCGGCGCCGAGCTGATCCCACCAGTCGCTGTGCAGCAGCAGCAGGCGCAGCGCGGTGTCGGCCGGGCTGGCGGGGACGCTGCGCACGCGCGACTGCGGCGGAAACGGGCCGTCGTCGCCGTCGATGCCGCCGCGCCGGCCCTTGTTCCACTTGCCGCGGCCGGCACCACCACCCCAGTTGCCGCCGCGGCCTTCGCCGCGCGGCTGGAAGCGTTCGCGCTGCGGCGGCGGTTCGCCCGCGTCCTGCGGCGGGCCGTCGTGGCCCGGATCGTGGCGCTGCGACGACGACCCATGTTGCCGTGCCGGTGCTGCGGTCTGCCACAGGTGCGTCAGGTCGGCCACGCCGATGCCGCCCTGCTGCGCCAGCTCGGCCAGCAGCTGCAGCTTCAGCGCGCCTTCGGGCAGCGCCGACCACAGCGGCTTGGCGTTGGCGAGGAACTTGGCCCGGCCCTCGGCGGTGGACAGGTCGCCGCCGTCACGCGCCGCCTCGACCAGCTGGCGCGACAGCGGCACGGCCTGGGCGATGCAGGCCTCGAAGGCCTCGGCACCGAATTCGCGCACGTAGGAATCGGGGTCGTGCTCGGTCGGCAGGAACAGGAAGCGGATGCTGCGCGTGTCGCTCGCATGCGGCAGCGAAGCTTCCAGCGCCCGGCCGGCCGCGCGCCGCCCGGCGGCGTCGCCGTCGAAGCTGAAGACCACCGATTCGGTGAAGCGGAACAGCTTCTGCACGTGCTCGGCGGTGCAGGCCGTGCCCAGCGTCGCGACGGCGTTGCCGAAGCCATGCTGGGCGAGCGCCACGACGTCCATGTAGCCCTCGACCACCAGCGCGTAGCCGCGCTTGCGCAGCCCGCTGCGCGCCTCGTGCAGGCCGTACAGCTCGCGGCCCTTGATGAAGACCGGCGTTTCGGGCGAGTTCAGGTACTTGGGCTCGCCCTTGTCGAGCACGCGCCCGCCGAAGCCGATCACGTCACCCTGCACCGAGCGGATCGGGAACATGATGCGGTCGCGGAAACGGTCGTAGCGCTTGCGTTCCTCCTCGGTGTCGCCCTGCGAGATCACCAGGCCGCTTTCCTCCAGCAGCGCGTCGTCGTAGCGCGGGAAGACGCTGGCCAGGCCGCGCCAGCCATCCGGTGCGTAGCCGAGCCCGAAGGCGGCCGCGATCTCGCCGCTCAGGCCGCGGCCCTTCAGGTAGTCGATCGCGCGCGGGCTGGCCTTCAGCTGCTTGCGGTAGTGCTCGCTGGCCTTGGCCAGCACGTCGCTCAGCGTGGCCTGGCGCTCCTTCAGCTCGGCGGCGCGCTCGCGCTCCTGCGGCGAGCGGTCGTCCTCCGGCACGGCCAGCCCGGCCTGCTGGGCCAGGTCGCGCACCGCGTCGAGGAAGCCCAGGCCCGAATACTCCATCAGGAAGCCGAGCGCATTGCCGTGCACGCCGCAGCCGAAGCAGTGGTAGGTCTGGCGCGTCGGACTGACGGTGAAGCTGGGCGTCTTCTCGCCGTGGAACGGGCACAGGCCCTTGTGGTTGATGCCGGCCTTCTTGAGCTGCACGTGGCGGCCGACGACTTCGACGATGTCGATGCGGGAGATCAGTTCCTGGATGAAGGTCGGCGGGATCACCCCGGCAGTCTATCGAACGGCCGCAGGGTTCATGCGTTCCATCCATCGTGTGCAGCAATGCACGCCATCGCGCGTGGGGCTGTTACCGATTGACGCAAGGGTGACCATCCTCGGTACACTTTTTGCACTGTGAAGGCCCGATGACATGTCGTTGGGGCATGTCAGACCGGAAAGCCAAAGGCGTCCGGCGGAGACCCCGCCTGACGTTCCGTCGCGTGTCCGCCGTGAACAAGACCTCGGAAGGAATCGTGTGCACTTCAACTCAACGCCGGTACAGGCGCGTTTCCGGAACGATCGCTTTCTTCGACCGCTGTGCCTTGCCCTGTTGCTGGCGGGCCTGATCTTCACGCAGCAGGCGGCGCATGCGCAGGCGGCTTCGGCGCCTGGCGGCAATGACGAGGCCGCGCCCAGCGAGCGCGCCAAGCGCGACGCCGAGAAGGTCTTCCACTGGATCATGATCCACTCCGACAAGCCGCGCAAAGTGCGCGACGCCAACGAGAAACCGGCGACGGCCGCGGCGCCGGCCGCCGTCGCTCCGAAGCCGGTGGCCAAGGTCGCGAGGGCGGGCGAGGGCAGCGCCGAAGGTGCGGTGACCGCGGCTCCGGCCCCGGTACGCAGCACGCCGGCCGCGACCGTGGCGACCGCCCCCGCCGCGCCGCCGGTCTCGGCGGTCGACAACGAAGCCGCCCGCATGAGCAACGCGGCCATCGCTCGCAATGCCCCGCCCGCCGCGATGCCCGATGCCGCGGCACCGCCCGCGGTGGCCGCACCCGAAGAGGCCGAGATCGAGCAGCTGGTGCCGGTGGCCCAGGTCGAACCCCAGTTCCCGCGTGCGGTGATGCTGGACCTGCGCAAGGGCACGGTGCGCGTGCGCTTCGAGGTGCTGCCGGACGGATCGGTGAGCACGCCCTCGGTCGTCGCCACCACCAGCGTGCGCCTGAACCGCGCCGCGCTGGCGGCTGTCTCGCAGTGGCGCTTCCAGCCGGTGCGCGAGGCGCAGGAAGGGATGGTCGAGCTGGGCTTCAACCTCGATTGAGGTCGGGCTTTCAGGCCGGCGTCCTGGCCGCCACGGGCGCGTCGGGCGCGATCACGCCGCGGTACTGCCGCACCCAGTCGACCACCTGGTTCGACGGCATCGCCGCCGCGATGCCGTTGCCCTGGGCCATGTCGCAGCCGATCGCGATCAGGCGCTGCGCCTGGGCCCGCGATTCGACGCCCTCGGCAATGACGGTGCAGCCGAAGGTGCGCGACAGGCTGATGACCCCGGCGACGATGGCGTGGTCCTGCGGGTCGAGCAGCATGTTCTGCACGAACGAGCGGTCGATCTTCAGCATGTCCAGCGGCAGCCGCTTCAGGTAGGTG
>NZ_JBFUEB010000186.1:0-7031 GCF_056404395.1 Rhizobacter sp. P2_D12
CGGCCCATCAGGCGGCACCAGACGGTGCTGCCGTCCTTGCGGCGCAGCAGGAGTTCGTGGTCGAGCGTCTTGCCCGCAGGGAGCAGTTCAGCCGCGAGCTTCCCCAATGCCGCGTACGACTGCGAGTCCGGGTAGATCGTCGCGCCGGGCTGGCCGTCGAGCTCGCCGTCCTCGTAGCCGAGCAGCTCCGTGCAGCGCTGGCTGACCCGCTCGAACTTGCGATCGCGCGTGTTGGCGATGCCAACCCCGGCGTGGCGGAAGATCACGTCGTGCAGCCGCAGCTCGTACTGCAGTGCCCGCTCGACCTCCTTCTGCCTGGAGATGTCGAACACGAGGACGAAAACGCCCTGCACGACGCCGTCCTGGACGTCGGGGATGTAGTGGCCCTGGGCATGGCGCGTGCGGCCGTCGGCGCACAGCATCACGCGCTCGAACGACTGCCTGCGGCCCTCGAGGGCCAGGCTCACGAGCGGCAGGTTCTGCTGGTACGCGGCCTCGCCGAGCACGTCGCGCATGTGCCGCCCGACGGCGGCTTCGGGATCGATGCCGAACCAGTGGCGGTACTCCGGGTTGCAGAAGCGGTTCAGCAGCCGCGCATCCCAGGATGCGACCAGCGCGGGGATGTTGTCCATGATGCCGTGCAGGTTGGCCTGGGCCCGCCGCAGCGCCGCCTCGGCGGCGGCTCGCTCGGTGATGTCGTGCACGATCACGCTGAAGTAGCGGCCGGCGGCGCCGTGCCAGCTGCCGAGCGAGACCTCGACCGGGAAGGACTTCTCGTCGTTCACGCGCGCGACGGTCTCGAGCGCCCCGGTCGATTCGAGCAGCGGTGTCGCCTGCCGGTCGGCGAAGTACGGCGGCAGCAGCAGCAGGTCCTTGACGTCCCGCCCGGCCATCTCGGAGGCCGTGCATGCGAACAGCCTTGCCGCGGCCCGGTTGCAATACTCGATCCGGCCCGCCGAGTCGAGCACCAGGATGCCCTCGCTCGCCGATTCGGCCAGCGACTCGAAGCGGGTCTGGGCTTCGCTGCGCGCCTCCGCCATGCGTTCGGCCAGTGCCAGCGCGTCCTGCCGCGTCAGCGTCAGCGAGCGCACGACCGTGAAGAGCAGCAGGCTGATGATCGCGCCGGCCACCAGCGTGATCTGGGCCTTCTGGGTGTCGACCGAGGCCTCGAACTCGCGCGTCGACGCCATCGCCAGGGTCCAGCGGTGGCCGGCCACCTCGGCCGGCAGGACGATCGTGAACTGGTGCGGGTAGTGCTGCGGACGGGCACCCGCATTGGAGAACATCAGCGCGGACGCGTCCGTGGCTGCGCCGTCGTAGATCGACAGCAGCGCCGACTGGAGCTGGGCCGGCTTCAGGATGCCGGCGATCAGGTCGCCGGTGCGGAACGGGCTGTAGACGAATCCGGTGAGCGCGGCCCGCCGCTGCGCGACCGTCTCGATGGGCAGGTCGTGCCGGTACACCGGCACGAACATCAGGAACCCGGCCTGCACGTCGGTGTCGGTTTCCTGCTTCAGCGTGACCTTGCCGGTCAGGCGGGCCTGCGCGCTGTCCCGCGCCTGCTCCAGCGCAGCGCGGCGAACCGCCTCGGTCGCGAGGTCGAAGCCGATGGCGCGCCGGTTGCGCTCGTCCAGCGGCTCCAGGTAGAGCACGCTCGTGTACTGCGGCCGCTCGCCCGCCGGCCAGACGTCGTAGCCGGGCAGCCCGTCGCCCCGTGCCCGGGCGACGAACTTCGGCAGCTCGCCCGCGCTGACCTGGGCGGCGAAGCCGATCGCCTGGCTTCCGGGGTAGCGCTTGTCGATCGCGAGCGACTTCGCGTAGCGGCGCCATTCGTCGCGTTCGACGCTGGTCGATGCATCGAACAGGCCGCGACCGCCCTGCAGCGCCTGTTGATAGGCGTGCATGCTGTCGATGATGTCGTACTGGATGTCGGCGCCCAGGGCCGAGAACTGGTCCGCGGCGCGCCGCTCGGTGTCGCGGGCGATCAGGTGCCAGGCGAGGACACTGCCCGCGAGACAGGACAGCAGCATCAGCGTGGGCGCGAACCCGCTGCGCCCGGCCCGCGGCGGGCCGCCCGGCGCCTCGCGTGCAGGCAGCGTCGTGCTCAGCACCATGCCGGTCACGGCACAGAGGGCCAGGAACACGTCCAGCGAGATGAGCGAGTCGTTGGTGGTCGCCTTGGCGAACGGCCCGAGCCCGCGCAGCGTCGCGAGGACGGCGAGCGACGCCACCGCCAGCATGGACAGGGCCTCCCCGGCCCGGCCGTGGCGGTAGACCGACCACGCGATGAACGCGATCAGCAGCCACGCCAGCAGGCGGTCGGCGTGGTGCTCGGAGAACGCGCCGCCGAAGCACAGCGCCCCCACGATCACGAACAGCGCCAGCGTGGGCAGCAGCCGCTTGATGGCGATCGCGCCCGGTCGCCAGCTTCGCCACGCGCGCAGCTGGATCACGGCCGGCGCCACCACGAGCAGGCCGGTCGCATCGCCGAGCCACCATGTGAGCCAGACCGTCGGGGCCACGGAGGGTGGCACGATGGCCAGGCCCACCAGCGTCGCCACGCCGCAGCTGGCCGCGATCAGCGATGCGCCGAGCGACACCGCGACGAAGAGGTAGGCGTCCTGCGGCGACTCGGGCAGGGGACCGCGGACGAGGCGCTTCACCAGCGCGGCGGCCACCCAGGCCTCGCAGGTGTTGCCGAGCGCAATGGCGACCGATGCGCCGGCCGCCGTCCCCGCGTCCGCACCGTTGCCGATGAAGGCAAACAGGTTGGCGAGCAACGCACCGGCGAAAACGCCCGGCGCAAGCCGCCATCCGCCCAGAAGCACCGCTGCGAAAGCGATGCCGGAGGGGGGCCAGATCGGGGACGCGTTCGAGGCCTCGAATGCCAGCCCCAGGCTCAGGCGCGCCGCCACCGCGTAGACCACGGCCAGCAGCAGGATCCGGGCAAACCAGGGCCGTGATGAATTCGAACGCGGGAGATCCATGGGTGGGGCGTCGTGCAGGACGCTTCGGCGTGGAGGCAGGATGGCCCAAGCCCGAGATCCTTGCAAGGCGGCTGCACACACCATCGACCGGCGCGCAGCGGTCTTGACGGGGTTGGGCAGGGTTATCCCACGCGCTTGATCCAGGTCAAGCATCGGGCGGATGCCTGGACGGTGCGCTCAAGATCCCGCGTGCCGCGTCGAAAGCCCGGCACGACGGCCGCTGTCGCGGCCCTGCGCCGATGGCCTCCAGGATGAATCCCGACCTGCCCCCGACTTCGCCCACCGCGGCCTGCGCACGCGTGCTCGTGGCCACCGCCCGGCCGATGCCCGTGCCGCCGGACGCCTGCTTCGACGTGGTGGACAGCGCCGACCTGGCCGTCGAGCAGGCGATGTCCGGCGACTACGCGCTGGTGCTGCTCGACCTGGCACTCGGTGGCATCGGGGCTGCCGCGGCGGCCGACATCCTGCGGCGCGCCGGCGTCGGCTGCCCGCTCGTGGCCCTGGGCGAACCGGCGTCGGGGGGTGCCCCGGGGGACGTCTTCGACCATCGCCTCCCGTGGCCGGTGCCCGTCGAGGCGGTGCGCGCCCTGCTCGCCGCGCTGCATGCCCGGCCGCGCCAGGCCGACGCGCTGGGCGCCGCGATGGGTGACGACTGGATCGCCCGCGAGTGCGCGGACCTGGTCGCGCAATTCCGCGCCGGCTTGCCCGCCACGGCGGCCGGCTTGCGCGCTGCGCTCGAAGAGCGCAACATCGCCGCGCTCAGGTCGATCGTCCACGCCCTCAAGGGCAGTGCCGGTGCCTACGGGTTTGCCGCCGTCACGCAGCGGTGCGCAAGGATCGAAGCCGACCTGCATGCCAGCCGATTCGATGCCGTGTCGGCCGCCGTTGCGTTGGTGCTCGACGACCTCGAGCAGGCCTGCAAGGTCGGACAAGCCCATGGATGACGCGCCAGAAAAATCCGAGCCGCCGGTGATCCTGGTCGTCGACGACAAGGGCGACAGCCGCCAGCTGTTGATGCGCATGCTGCGTGTCGCCACGCGCGCCCTGGTGCGCGAAGCCCGCGACGGCGACCAGGCGCTGAGCGAGTTCCTGGCGCACCGCCCTTGCCTGACCTTCCTCGACATCGACATGCCGGGCACCAACGGCATGGAGGCCCTGAGCGCGATCCGGGCCCTCAGTCCCGAGGCCAGCATCGTGATGGTCAGCGGCACCTCCTCGGCCAGCAACGTCAAGGAAGCCCTCAGCCTCGGCGCGGCCGGCTTCGTCGTCAAGCCCTACAGTGCGGCGCGGATCCTCGCGGTGCTGCGCAACTTCGAGAAGAACAGCGGCCGGCTGCTCGTGAAGGAAGAAGCCGGCTGAACTGCAACTTTCCGGTGCAAAGGCGGCACGTCATCCGCCAAATCGGTGCTCGAACTCCACCCAGCCCTGGCGCCCGTGCGGGCTGTAGAAGCCCACCGGGTAGAACGGCCAGCCGCCGCTGTCGTCGCGTACCGTCTTGTTCGCGACGTTGTTGACGATCAGCGTCAGGCGCGTGCCCTTGGCGAGCTGGACGCTGCCGCTCAGGTTGTGCAGCCATTGCGGCGGCACGAAGCCCTCGTCGCCATCGGCGATGCGGCCGTAGCGGCTCGACGTGAGCGTCGCGCTCCAGTCGCCGAAGCTGCCGTCCAGCGCCGCGACCAGCTTGGTCGGCCAGCCGGTGAAATCACGCGTGCCGACCTGGTTGGTCGCGGTGTCGCCGGCGAACTGCTGGTAAATGAAGCTCTGCACCTGCGTGTACTTCGCACCCACCTGCCAGCGGCCCCAGCCGTCGGTGGCCCAGCGGTAGCGCACGCCCAGGTCGAAGCCGCGCGTGCTCTCCTGCGCGGCGTTGATCGGGTTGACCGCGATCTCGTAGACCTCGCCCGGGCGCACCACCGCATCCGCCGGGTTGCGGCGCACGCGCGACAGCGCGTCGACGCAGCTCGGGCTCGCCGGGTCCTTCGCGCCGCTGCGGCAATCGGCCTCGTCGCGCAGCAGCCTGTCGGCATCGAGCGTCGTGACCAGGTTCTTGATCTCGATCTTCCAGAAGTCGACCGATGCCTCGAACTGCGTGCTCGGCGACCAGACCGCGCCCAGGCCCCAGCTGCGACCGTTCTCGGACTTCAGGTCGGCGCTGCCGTTGCTGACGTAGTTGAAACCGGGCGACACGTTGGCGAACTCGCAGGTCGCCACCGGCTGCCCCGCCTGGGCGCAGCGCAGGTAGTCGGTCGACGACGCGTAGTAGCCGCGGCTCTCGGCGGTGTAGATGTAGCTCATGTCCGGCGCGCGGAAGCTGGTCGCGTGGTTCGCCCGCAGCAGCAGCTCGCGGCTCGGCCTGAACTCGAGGCCGGCCTGCCAGGTCAGCTTGTCGTCATGCCGCCCGGCGAACGCGTAGTCGTCGTAGCGGCCGGCGAGCGTCGCCGTCACCTGCTTCGACAGCGGCGCGTTCAGTTCCGCGCCCAACGCCTGGCGCTGGCGCGTGCCCTTCACCTCGGCCACCTCCTTGGTGTTGTAGAACACGCCCTGCCCCAGCCGTGGGTCCGAGCGGTTGCTGAAGCCTTGCGATCCGATCTCGGCCACCGCCGCGAGCTGCAGCGGCCCGGCCGGCAGTTGCAGCAGCTCGCCGCGCACGCTGGCGCTCAGGCCGTGGTTCCATGAGCGGTTGTCGCCTTCGCTGGCGCCGCTGATCGAGCCGACCTCGGCCGCCGTCAGTGGCGTGTACAGGCGTGCCGGATCGGGAGCGTAGATCGGGACGCCGTCGGCATCGGTGCCCTGCTGCGGCCCGAGGAAGAAGCTGTCGACCGAGGCCAGCAGCCGCGGCGTGACGGTCTTGTTGCGGTAGGCCGACGCGTTGTAGGCGAGCTCGTAGTTCCAGCCGTCGACCAGTTCGCCGCGCGCGCCGAGCGCGAGGTTGCCGGTGCTGTCGCGCCACTCGCGGTTGAAGCGCGTCACGCCGCCCAGTTCCTCCGGGGCGAGGCGGCGCGTCCAGGTCTCGAGGTCGCCGGTGGTGGCATTGCGGAAGTAGCCGCTGCTCGCGCCGAGCGAGGTCCAGTTCGGCCCGCGGGTGTTGTTCTCGGTCTTGGCCACGCCGAGCAGCGCCTCGGCGAACAGCGTGGTCTTCGGAGTCAGCGCGATGTCGAACAGGCCCGCGAGGTTGGCGGTCTCGTTGCCGGTCTGCGTGGTCCAGTAGGTGGGCTGGGCCCGGCCGCTCGCGCAGTAGTTGCGGCTGCCCGCCTGGTAGTGCGTGGTGCTGCCGTCGAACAGCCCGCCGAGCGCATCGCAGGCCGTGCCGGGGTCGACATAGGCGCCGGTGTCGGCATTGCGGCGCGATGCGATCGCCGTCGGCGCGGCGCCGGCCAGCGTGGTGTCGGCCATGAAGTCGCGCTGGCGGCTCCAGATCGGCTGGCGCTTGCCGAGCTCCAGGCCCCAGACGCCGGTCACCGCGTCGCTCGCGATGCCGCCACTGAGCTGCACGCGCAGGTTCTCGCCGCCGCCCTGTTGCGTGGTGCCGGCCTTCAGGTTCAGGTGGACGCCGTCGAGCTGCTTCTTCAGGATGATGTTGACCACGCCGGCGATCGCATCGGAGCCGTAGATCGCCGAGGCGCCGCCGTCCAGGATCTCGATGCGGTCGATCAGCGCCGACGGGATGTTGGCGAGGTTGACGAAGTTGACCTCGCCGTCGTAGGCGGTCGGGTAGTCGGCGACGCGCCGGCCATTGATCAGCGTCAGCGTGTGGTTCGGGCCGAGCCCGCGCAGGCTGATCGCGTTGGCGGCCGGCGTGAAGGTGTTGCCGAAGTCCTCGCCCTGCGTGAAGCCGGTGTTCTGCGTCAGGCCCGCGAGCGCATCGAACACATTGCGGTAGCCCTGGCGTTCGATGTCCTCGCCCTTGATGACGGTGACCGGGCTCGGGCCCTCGGCCTGCGAGCGCAGCAGGCGCGAGCCGGTGACCTGGACGGCGGGGATGCTTTGCGGCTCGGGTTCGGCGGCTTGCGCGGTGATGGCGCCGTTCAGCAGCAAGCCCATGAG
>NZ_JBFUEB010000187.1:0-6865 GCF_056404395.1 Rhizobacter sp. P2_D12
CGCCACGACGGTCGGCGTCGCCACCGCGGCGCAGGCCGAGCTGCCGGTGCTGATCGAAGCGCTGGGCACCGTCACCCCCGCCGCCACCGTCACGCTGCGCTCGCAGGTCTCCGGCGTGCTGACCAAGGTGCTGTTCAAGGAAGGCCAGTTGGTCAAGAAGGGCGACCTGCTCGCCACCATCGACGCCCGCCCCTACGAGATGGCCCTGCTGCAGGCCAGCGGCCAGCGCCTGCGCGACGAGGCCCAGCTCGATGCCGCCCGCGTCACGCTCAAGCGCTACCAGACCCTGCTGTCGCAGGACTCCATCGCCCGCCAGGACGTCGACACCCAGGCCGCCCTCGTCAAGCAGCTCGAGGGCACGATCATGACCGACAAGGCCGCCGAAGGCACGGCCCGCCTGAACGTGGCCTACACCCGCATCACCGCGCCCACCAGCGGCCGCATCGGCCTGCGCGTGGTCGACGAAGGCAACCTGGTCTCGACCGGCGACGCCAACGGCCTGGCCGTGATCACGCAGACCGAGCCGATCGACGTCTCGTTCTCGGTGCCGCAAGATCGCCTGCCCGCCATCCAGGCGCGCGTGGCCAGCGGCGCGCAGCTGCCGGTCGCCGCCTACGACCGCACGCGCACCGCCAAGCTCGACAGCGGGATGTTCTCGACCTTCGACAACCTGGTCGACACCACCACCGGCACGGTGCGCGCGAAGGCCCGCTTCAAGAACGAGGGCGGCGCGCTGTTCCCGAACCAGTTCGTCAACGTGCGGCTGCTGCTCGACACCGTGAAGGGCGCGGTCGTCGTGCCCATCACCGCGCTGCGCAACGGCCGCGACGGCGACTACGTCTACGTGCTGCAACCCGACCGCACCGTGAAGCAGCGCAGCGTGACGCGCGGCCAGGCGACGGTCGACAAGGTGGCCATCACGGCCGGCCTGGAAGCCGGCGAGCAGGTCATCACCGAAGGCGCCGACCGGCTGAAGGACGGCGCCCGCGTCACGCTGTCGGCCGACCGCGCCGCCTCGGGCGCGCAAGGCGCTTCCGGCCCGGCCGGCGCGTTCCCGCCCGGGCGCCGCGCGTCCGGCCCGCGCGGCGCCCGGCCCTTCGGAGACGGCGCGTCGGCACCGGCCGGCTTTGCATCCGGCGCCTCCGGTTCCTGGGGCGAGCGCCGCCGCCAACGCCGCGAGCAGGCCGAACCGCAGTAAGCCGGACCGCCCATGAGTCCGTCACGTCCCTTCATCGAGCGCCCGGTAGCGACCTCGCTGCTGATGCTCGCCATCGTGCTCGCCGGCCTGGTGGGCTTCAAGTTCCTGCCGCTGGCGGCACTGCCGCAGGTCGACTACCCGACCATCCAGGTGCAGACGCTGTATCCCGGCGCCAGCCCCGAGGTGATGACGAACACCGTCACCGCGCCGCTGGAGAAGCAGTTCGGCCAGATGCCCGGCTTGCAGCGCATGAGCTCGTCCAGCGCGGCCGGCGTCTCCATCGTCACGCTGCAGTTCTCGCTCGGCCAGACGCTGGACGTCGCCGAGCAAGAGGTGCAGGCCGCCATCAACGCCGGCGGCTCGCTGCTGCCGGCCGACCTGCCGGCGCCGCCCGTCTACGCCAAGGTCAACCCGGCCGACGCGCCGGTGCTCACGCTGGCCATCACCTCCGAGTCGCTGCCGCTCACCGAGGTGCAGAACCTGGTCAACACGCGCCTGGCGCAGAAGATCTCGCAGGTCAGCGGCGTCGGCCTCGTGTCGCTGAGCGGCGGCCAGCGCCCGGCGGTGCGCATCCAGGCCGACACGCAGGCGCTCGCGTCGTACGGCATCGGCATCGACACGCTGCGCACCGCCATCACCGGCGCCAACGCCAACAGCGCCAAGGGCAGCTTCGACGGCCCGACCCGCACCTACAGCATCAACGCCAACGACCAGTTGCTGACGGTGGACGACTACAAGTCGCTGGTGGTCGCCTGGCGCAACAACGCACCGGTGCGCATCGCCGACGTGGCCCGCGTGGTGAACAGCGCCGAGAACGTGCGCCTGGGCGCCTGGGCAGGCATGGCGTGCAGCGACTGCCAGGCCGGCAGCGAGCGCCCGCTGGTGCCCGCCATCATCCTGAACGTGCAGCGCCAGCCCGGCGCCAACGTGATCGCGACGGTCGACGGCATCAAGCAGCGCCTGCCCGAGCTGCAGGCCGGGCTGCCGGCGAGCGTCAACGTCAACGTGCTCAGCGACCGCACCACCGGCATCCGCGCATCGGTCAAGCACGTCGAGATCGAGCTGCTGCTGGCCGTGGTGCTGGTGGTGATCGTGATCTTCGCCTTCCTGCACAGCCTGCGCGCCACGGTGATCGCGAGCCTGGCGGTGCCGATCTCGCTGATCGGCACCTTCGGCATCATGTACCTGCTGGGCTACAGCCTGAACAACCTGAGCCTGATGGCGCTCACCATCGCCACCGGCTTCGTCGTCGACGACGCGATCGTGATGATCGAGAACATCGCCCGCTACATCGAGGAAGGCGAGCCGCCGATGCAGGCGGCGCTGAAGGGCGCGACGCAGATCGGCTTCACCATCATCTCGCTGACGGTGTCGCTGATCGCCGTRCTGATCCCGCTGCTGTTCATGGGCGACGTGGTGGGCCGGCTGTTCCGCGAGTTCGCGGTGACGCTGGCGATCACGATCCTGATCTCGGCGGTGGTGTCGCTGACGCTGGTGCCGATGATGTCGGGCCGCTGGCTGACCCAGCATGAGGATCCGAAGACCGCGAAGGGCTTCGGTGCCGCCACGCAGCGCCTGTTCGACCGGGTGATCGCGCAGTACGACGTCTGGCTCACCTGGGTGCTCGACCGCCAGGCGTTGACGCTGCTGGTGGCCGCCGCCACGCTCGCGCTGACCGTCGTGCTGTACATGGTGATCCCCAAGGGCCTGTTCCCGACCCAGGACACCGGCCAGCTGAAGGCCCGCATCGAGGCCGCGCAGGACGTGTCGTACAGCCGCATGGCGGCCCTGCAGCAGCAGGCCGCGCGGGCCCTCCTGGCCGACCCGGACGTCGAGAGCCTCAGCTCCTTCACCGGCGTCGACGCGGCCAACAACACGATGCTCAACACCGGCAGCATGCTGATCAACCTGCGCGGCAAGCGCAGCGGCACGCAGGCGCAGATCATGGACCGGCTGCGCGAGCGCGTGCAGAAGGTGGCCGGCGTCACGCTGTACCTGCAGCCGACGCAGGACCTGACCATCGACGCCGAATCCGGACCCACCGAATACCGCGTGTCGCTGGAAGGCGTCAGCAGCGACATCGTCTCCGAATGGGCGCACAAGCTGGCCGACCGGCTGCGCGACGTGAAGGAGGTGCGCAACGTCGTCACCGACGCCGGTGCGCAGGGCATGTCGGCCTACATCGACATCGACCGCGACACCGCGGCGCGCCTGGGCATCACCGCCAGCTCGATCGACGACGCGCTGTACAGCGCCTTCGGCCAGCGCATCGTCTCGACCATCTTCACCGAGACCAACCAGTACCGCGTGATCTTCGAGGCCCAGCCGGGCCTGGTGAACAGCGCGCAGACGCTCGGGCTGCTGAACCTGCGCACCAGCTCGGGCGAAGCGACGCCGCTGTCGGCCATCGCGACGATCCGCGAGAAGCCGTCGCCGCTGCAGGTGACGCACGTCGCGCAGTACCCGGCCACCACGCTCGGTTTCGACACCGCCAGCGGCTCGTCGCTGGGCCATGCGGTCGACGCGATCAAGCAGGCGGCCAAGGACATCAACCTGCCGGCCGGCGTGACCATGACCTTCCTCGGCGCGGCCGGCGCCTACCAGGCCTCGCTGGCCAACGAGCTGTGGCTGATCCTGGCCGCGCTGGTGTGCGTCTACATCGTGCTGGGCGTGCTGTACGAGAGCTACATCCACCCGCTGACCATCCTGTCGACGCTGCCCTCGGCCGGCGTCGGCGCGCTGCTGGCGCTGATGCTGTCGGGCAACGACCTGGGCGTGATCGGCATCATCGGCATCATCCTGCTGATCGGCATCGTCAAGAAGAACGCGATCATGATGATCGACTTYGCGATCGASGCCGAGCGCARMGARGGCAAGTCGCCGCGCGAGGCCATCCACCAGGCGGCGCTGCTGCGCTTCCGGCCGATCCTGATGACGACGCTGGCGGCGCTGTTCGCAGCGCTGCCGCTGATGTTCGGCGGCGGCGAAGGCTCGGAGCTGCGCATGCCGCTGGGCCTCGCGATCTTCGGCGGGCTGATCGTCAGCCAGGTGCTGACGCTGTTCACGACGCCGGTCATCTACCTCGGCTTCGACCGGCTGGGCCGGCGCGTGCGCAAGGCCGGCCCGATCGCTGGAGAGGCGGCAGGATGAACCTGTCCAAGCCCTTCGTCACGCGGCCGATCGCGACCGTGCTGCTGACCATCGGCATGGCGCTGGCCGGCATCGGCGCGTTCTTCGTGCTGCCGGTGGCGCCGCTGCCGCAGGTGGATTTCCCGACCATCTCGGTCAGCGCCTCGCTGCCCGGCGCGAGCCCCGACACGATGGCCAGCAGCGTGGCCACGCCGCTGGAGCGCCACCTGGGCACCATCGCCGGCGTCAACGAGATGACCTCGTCGAGCTCCACCGGTTCGGCCCGCGTGACGCTGCAGTTCGACCTGAGCCGCAACATCGACGGCGCGGCGCGCGAAGTGCAGGCGGCGATCAATGCATCGCGCGCCGACCTGCCGGCCACGCTGCGCAGCAACCCGACCTACCGCAAGGCCAACCCGTCGGACGCGCCCATCATCATCCTGGCGCTGACCTCGAAGACGCGCACGCCGGGCCAGATCTACGACGCGGTGTCGAACATCGTGCAGCAGAAGCTGGCGCAGGCCGACGGCGTCGGCGACGTCGAGCTGGGCGGCGGCTCGCTGCCGGCGGTGCGCGTCGAGCTGCTGCCGTTCGCGCTGAACCGCTTCGGCGTGAGCTCGGAAGACGTGCGCGCCGCCATCCAGGCCTCGAACGCGAACCGGCCCAAGGGCGCGATCGAAGACGGCGAGCGCCGCATGCAGATCTACACCCCGCCGCCCGGGCGCACCGCGGCCGACTACCGCAGCCTGGTGATCGCGTGGCGCAACAACTCGGCGGTGCGGCTGTCGGACGTGGCCCGGGTCAGCGACGGCGTCGAGAACGTGCGCACGCTGGGCCTGTTCAACGGCCAGCCGGCGGTGATCGTGCTGCTGACGCGCCAGCCCGGCGCCAACGTGATCCAGACGGTGGACGGCGTGCGCGCGCTGCTGCCCGAGCTGCGCGCGCAGCTGCCCAGCGACATCGACCTGCAGGTGGCCTCGGACAGCACCAACTCGATCCGCGCCTCGCTGCGCGAGATCGAGGGCACGCTCGTGATCTCGGTGCTGCTGGTGGTGGTGGTGGTCAGCGTGTTCCTGCGCAGCCTGCGCGCGACCATCGTGCCGGCCGTCGCGACGGTGGTGTCGCTGCTCGGTACCTTCGGCATCATGTACCTGCTGGGCTACAGCCTGAACAACCTGAGCCTGATGGCGCTCACGGTGGCCACCGGCTTCGTCGTCGACGACGCCATCGTCGTGCTCGAGAACACCAGCCGCCACATCGAGGCCGGCATGGACCGCTTCGAGGCGGCGCTGCGGGGCGCGCGCGAGGTCGGCTTCACGGTGCTGTCGATCAGCCTGTCGCTGGTGGCGGTGTTCATCCCGCTGCTGTTCATGAGCGGCCAGGTGGGCCGGCTGTTCCGCGAGTTCGCGGTGACGCTGTCGGTCGCGGTGCTGATCTCGCTGCTGATCTCGCTGACGACGACGCCGATGATGTGTGCCTGGCTGCTCAAGCCCGGCGGGCACCTGCAGAAGCCACCGGGGCGGCTGGCCCGGGTCTCCGAGCGACTGTTCGCCGGCGTGCTGCGCGGCTACGAGCACAGCCTCGACTGGGCGCTGCACAGCAAGGCGCTGGTGATGCTGATCCTGCTGGCGGTGATCGGGCTCAACGTGTACCTGTTCAACGCGACGCCCAAGGGCTTCTTCCCGCAGCAGGACAACGGCCAGCTGAACGGCGGGCTGTCGGCCGACCAGAGCATCTCGTTCGAGGCGCTGCAGGGCAAGTTGAAGCAGCTGGTCGACATCATCCATGCCGACCCGGCGGTCGACACCGTGGTCGGCTTCACCGGCGGCGGGCGCGCCGGCGGCGGCTTCATGTTCATCAACCTGAAACCGGTGGGCGAGCGCGCCGACAGCGGCCAGGCGGTGATCGCGCGGCTGCGCCCGAAGATGGCGGTGGTGACCGGCGTGCAGCTGTTCCTGAACCCGGTGCAGGACCTGCGGGCCGGCGGGCGATCCAGCAACTCGACCTACCAGTACACGCTGAAGAGCGACAACATCGCCGACCTGCGCACCTGGGCCACCAGGCTGGCCGACCAGATGCGCACCAAGGAGGAGCTGGCCGACGTCGACACCAACCAGCAGGACAACGGCGTGCAGGCCTTCGTCGACATCGACAAGGCGACCGCGGCGCGGCTGGGCATCACGACGCGCGACGTCGACAACGCGCTGTACGACAGCTTCGGCCAGCGCCAGATCGCCACCATCTACGACGAGCTGAACCAGTACCACGTGGTGATGGAGGCGGCGCGCAGCCTGACGCGCAGCCCGACCTCGCTGAACGACGTCTACATCCCGCGCTCGGCCGGCACCGGCGCGGTGGCCGCGGCCGCCACCGTGTCGGCCAACCCGGCGCTGCGCGACGCGTCGGGCGGGCAGGCCTTGAGCAACACCGCCGACACGATGGTGCCGCTGTCGACGCTGGCGCGCTTCTCCGAGAGCGCGACGCCGACCTCGATCAACCACCAGGACGGCGAGCTGGCGACCACGGTGTCGTTCAACC
>NZ_JBFUEB010000188.1:0-6843 GCF_056404395.1 Rhizobacter sp. P2_D12
CATCGTCTCGCAGGTACCGCCTGATGGTGTTGCGAGACAGGCCCGTGCGCCGGGCTATCTCTCGGATGGACAGTTGCTCGCGCAGTGCCCAGCGCCTGATGACACTCAGTGTCGCCACGTCAATCACTCCTTCGCTCCCTGCCACCAAAAGCAGCAGGTTAGGGTTCTTGCGTGGGTCAGTTTTGGATGGAAATCCTCGGGCTCAGTGGGTCAGTTCTGGATGGAAATCAACACGGCCGCTTCCCGATCTCGGGGAAGACGTGGTTCTCCGGCGATGCCGTGATGGCGTCGAGCGTGCCCTTGGTCCACGCGCCGGCGCGCTCCTTCAGCCATGCCCGCGATACCGCCTCCATGTGGTTCAGCGCGGCGACCGCGCGCGCCACCTTCTCGTTCTTGCGCGCCTGGCTGGGATCGACCCCAGCCGCGAGCAGTGCGCGCGCCTCGTCGCGGGCTTCACGCGCCTTCGCCAGGCCGCGCTCGTCGTAAAGCTCGAGTCGCTCGGACTTCCTGAGACTTCCGATCCCTCGGAAGTGTTGATTCCCCTTGGGAAACGGGGCTAGACCGAATCTTATTGGACTGCGCGCTGGTCCCGCCGACAGGAATCGAACCTGTATTTGCCGCTTAGGAGGCGGCCGTTCTATCCATTGAACTACGGCGAGTGGGGGTGGATTCTAGCGGGGGCCATGACGATCTCGATCCGCGCCAGATGGGCTGCTCGCGATGCCCGGCTTCGAGGCGGTCGATGCACGAGAAGCGAAGGGTGGCGATATCCGAACCTTGGTCAGACTTCCGAACGCTCCACCACCACCTCACTAATTTGCAGCACGGGTTGTATATCCGTGTAATTGGCGATGTCGCCCCTGATCTCCTGCGCGTGCAGGCCGCGGGCTGCCTGGAAAGCTTCGACAGAAGTGCAGACGAAGTCGCACTTGGCCACGTAAACAGGGTCAGTGCCCGCAGCACCACCTGCGATGCCCTTGTCCACCGTGTAGTACAGGCATGCAGCGCCGAGCCACTGTTTCATCATTGGCATGTGTCTCTCGCGGTAGTAGGCATGATCGAATCGAGCGCCTGCGGCGTACGGGTACATGACACTGACTTTGATCATCGGGTTTTCTCCTGTGGCTGCAATCAGCGTACTCGTTCTTCTGATTCAGGTTGCGGCGAGGACGGCATGGACACACCGGGCTTGATGGGAAAGGAGCGCAGCGGGCCTTCGCCATTCGTCATCCATTGTTCATTTTCCGATCAAGCCTCGACGGCTGCCCGACGCTACATTCCCCGCCGACGTCACGCATGACGGGAAGGAACGGGAATGAAGCCAGGCCGATCGCAACGCATGCCGAAGCAGGTGGCCCACGGCCACCTGGGTGCGTAGCCAGCGCGGGCCCATGGAAACCCCCGAGGCACGTGCGATGCTGCTCGCGTTCGGCGACATCTGGTCGACGACCGACCTGCGCGTGTTCGTCGAGCGCTTCCGCTTGAAACCCTTGAAGGCCAGTGCGGTCACTGCGCACACGCTCGGCGAGTGGAGCGGCTCGGTCGGCGGCCAGGTGGCGTTCGTCAGGAGCCGGCGCATCACGCTGCCGGATGCCTTGCCTGGCGATTCCGTGCAGGTCGTCAAGCTGACCGTGGGCAACGCGGCCGGGGGGCTGCTGACCGAACGCGAGGTGCGCTTTGCCGGCGCGTGAGCGGCCGGTGCCATCTCAATCTCACTGCGCCGCCGGATTCTCCGGCCGCGGCCCCGGTACGCCGGCGTAGACATCCTCGGGCTGCGCCGCTTGCGCAGGCGCTGCATCGGGCACCACGCCGCCCGATGCGCTGAAGTCGCTGACGGCCTTGTCGGCCGGCGCATCGGCATCGGGCGACATCGCATGCGCGATCGCCAGCACGACCGCGGCAGCGGCGATCGCGACGAACTTGCGGGTGAGGTGAGACGGGGTGAACATGGCGGGGGCTCCTTCGTGAAGCCCCGAAGGATGCGGGCGCGCCGTTTCAGCCGCGCTTCGCCATCCGCCCCGCCTGTTTCACTGGTTGCGCCCGCTGTCGCGCCTCAGTTCGCGACGTGGCTTCCCAGCCCGTCGAACGCATCGATCGCGAACACCGACCACTCCACGCTCGGGTCCCACACCGCCGGCGCCGCAGCCGGCACGCTGCCGTGCACGATGCCCGGCTTGCGGCGCAGCGTCTTGTCCAGCGTCGTCACCGCACCGCCGGTCCAGGCGGTGCCGGGGTCGAAGCCGACCTGGCCGATCGCATCGATCACCGCGCCCGACTTCTCCAGCGTCACCGCGTCGTCGCCGTTGAAGTTCGTCACCGCGCTCTTGATGCTGCCGGGGATCGTCACCGCGGTCGTGAAGCTGCTGTTCAACAGCACCAGCGTCTTGCCCGGATCGAGCGTGCCGGTGAGCGCAAGCGCCTGCGTCGCCGCCGTGCCGCCGTTCGAATACAGCTTCACGGCATAGGCACTCAGGTCCACGGTGCCCGAGGTCGGGTTGTAGATCTCCAGCGCCTTGTTGTTGCTGCTGCCTTCGACGTACTCGCTGAAGAACAGGTCGGGCGTGTTGCCGGTCACCGGGGCCGCGCTGATCGCGACGCTGCCGCTGCGCTCGGCCGGCAGCCCGCCGCTGCCGGTCAGAACCAGGCGGATCGTGAAGCTGCCCGCCGCCGCGTAGGTGTGGCTCAGCGTCGTCACCGCCGGGGCCGGCGTCTCCTGCGTGCCGTCGCCCCAGTCCACCGACAGCGCCGTGCCGTTGCTCGCGGCGATGCCGGTGATGCCGACGGCCGTGCCGACCACGCCGCTCGCGGGCAGCGTGGCGGCCAGTGCCGGCACCACCGCCGGCGTGTCCGCGGCCAGCTGCAGCCCCACCAGCACCGGATCGTGGTCGGACGAGCGGTACGGCGTCGCCGCATAGCGGTCGTCGGTCTTGAACTCGGTGTTGTAGTCCAGCACCGAAGGCTCGTCGGCGTTCACATGCCACACGGTGATGCCCGTCACCTGCGGCCCCAGCGCCTCGCTCGCGAAGCCGTGGTCCAGCGCGCCCGACTCGCCGTCGAACACGTAGCTGTAGCGCGCCTCCTCCGGCAGGCGCTTCAGCAGTTCCTCGAAGCCCGCGCCTTCCAGGCTCTTGATCGGGTCCTCGTTCAGGTACGAGTTGAAGTCGCCGACCATCAGCACGTCTTCCTCGCCCGACGCGGCGCTCAACTGCGCCACCCACTGCTGCAGCGCCACCGCCTGGCGGAAGCGCGATGCGTTCCAGCAGCCCTGGCCGTGCTCGGCGTCCTGGTCGCTGGCCGAGGACGGGCACGAGCCCTTGCTCTTCAGGTGGTTCACCACCAGCCAGAAGCCGCCATGGTTGTCGACCGCCTCGAAGCGCTGCGCCACCGGCGGGCGCAGGCCGCCGTCGACCATGAAGTTCGGGTCGGTGGGCACCTGCGGGTTGCCGACCGGCGTCACGCGCGCCGGCTTGTAGATCATCGCGACGGTGATCTGGTCGGTGCCCGGCTTGCCGGCATCCACATAGGCATAGGTGCCGGCGCCGAGCTTGGCATTGACCGCGCCCACCAGGTCGGCCAGTGCGACGGTGCCGTTGTTCTCGATCTCCATCAGCCCCAGCGCATCGGCATTCAGCCCGGCGATGGTCTCGACCAGCTTGGCGCGCTGGCGCACCAGCTCGTCGGCGGTGTTGGCGCCGCGCTGGCCCAGCGTGGTGAAGAAGTTCAGCACGTTCAGGCTGCCGGCGCGCAGCGTGCCGCCCACGGCCTCGGGGGCCGCCGTGCGCGGGTTGCCGGCCGCGAACGTGGGGGCGGTCACCGGGTGCACGCGGAAGGCATCGGCCGTCCAGCCGATCACGCCGCGCACGCCGGTCACCGTGTCGCCGACGCGGCGCGTGCCGCTGGTGTCGGCCGCCGACAGGTAGGGGATGGGCGTCGGATTCTGGATGCCGGCGCCATCGTCGAGCACGATCTTCGCGAGCGCGTTGGCGGCGATCACCTCATCGCGCGTCGCGCTGCCGGGGTGGTTGTTGGCCTGGTAGAGCCGACCGCCGGTGGACAGCACCAGCTCGCCGTAGCGGCCCAGGTCGTGCACCTCGGACACCGTCAGCGTCTGCTTGAACTCGACCAGCATGCCTTCCACCGCTTCCAGGTCGGCAGCGCTTGCCAGCGGCAGCGTGATCTCGCGCGCGGCGATGGCCGGGCCGGCGCCGCACACGCTGATCGCGGTGACGGTGGCCAGCTCGGTCAGCCGATCCGGATCGGTGGTGCCGCTCTTGAACTCGCTGACCGTGCCGCTCGCCTGCACGTAGTCGCCGACCTTCACGTCGGCGCCGCCCGGTGCATAGACGAACAGGCCTTCGGAGGTCTTCGGGTCGTTGTCGGCGACCGGTTGCTGGATGAAGAAGCCTTGCAGCTGCTCGCTGGCCTGGAAGTCAGCGGTCACCACGCCACGCACCGTGGTCGTCTGGCCGTCGAACGGGCTCAGCGCGCCGGGGCCTTGCACCGCGGTGATGTCGCGCAGCGTGTTGGGCGCCGCCGGGCAATCGGGCAGGGTGGCGACCGGTGGGTTGCCGCCTCCGCCGGGCGCGGGGTCGTCACCGCCGCCACCACCGCAGGCCGACAGCGCGGCCAGCATCACGAGAACCGCGCCTGGCATCCAGGACGCACGCAACGTCGACTTCCGCATGAAGATTCTCCCTTCGGCCGGCAAATTCGGCGGCAAACGCAACCTGCGAACAGGCTTCGCATGGCCCGTTTGCAAAGCGGCGGAGCTTGCCTCCCTGGCATGTCAGCGCCGTGACATGCGCTGACACAGCAAGAACACGGCCAGGGCTCGACGGCCGGGGAATCACTGCCAGCGCAGCGTCCAGATGAAGTCCAGCGAGTTGTCCAAGCCCGACTGCGCGCGCAGCGTGAAGCGCTGTGCGATGCGGTAGATCAGCTGCCAGTTGCCGGTGGTCGCGTTCAGGCTGCGCTCGTAGCCGACGTACCAGCGCCGCGACAGCTGCCGGCCGATCGACACCACCGTCTCGCGCACGTCGGTCGCGCTGTTCGTGTTCTGCGACACCGACAGGTCGTCGATGCCGAACGCCTTCAGCGGGTCGGTGCCGCCGCCTTCGCCGGCCAGCAGCGCCAGCGCCGCGCGCTGCAGCAGCGCGGTGTCCGC
The DNA here is from genome assembly GCF_056404395.1 of Rhizobacter sp. P2_D12. Taxonomy (NCBI): domain Bacteria; kingdom Pseudomonadati; phylum Pseudomonadota; class Betaproteobacteria; order Burkholderiales; family Sphaerotilaceae; genus Rhizobacter; species Rhizobacter sp. P2_D12. The sequence continues at coordinate 5,165 of NZ_JBFUEB010000188.1, forward strand.
CTTGCCCAGGCCTTCGCTCGCGCGCCCTAGCAGCAGCCACGACAGCTTGTCGATGTCGGAGAGCTCGGGTTCCGAGAACAGCCGCACGCGCGGCGTCAGCGCGGTGCCGGTGACGGCCACGCCGACCCGCACGTCGAGGTTGGGGCGCGTCGCCTCGATGTCCAGCCGCGGGTTCTCCGGGATGCCGGTGAAGGTGATGATGCCGCGGTCGATCGTCAGCTTCTGGCCGTAGGCGTTGTAGGTGCCGTCGACCGCTCGCACGCTGCCGTTCAGCGCCAGCTTGCCGCCCGGCGTGGTCAGCTTCAGCTCGCCTTCGAGCCGCGTGTCGATGCCGCGCCCGCGCAGCCGCAGCGCCTCGCCCAGGTTCACCGTCAGGTCGACCGCGACGTTGCGGTTGCTCGGCGGCCCGGTCGGCGCCGCCGCTTCGGTGGCGGTGCGGTTCACGACCACCACGTCGTCCGACAGGCTGGGCGCGTTGGAGCGGCTGAAGTCGAACAGGCCCTCGTCGACCTTGAACTTGCCGTCGACCTTCAGGTTGTCGCGGTCCAGCTCCACCTGCGCCTGCCCGCTGGTGATGATGCGGCGGTCGACGCGGCCGAGCAGCTGGAAGCGCTCGGCCACCAGGGTCATCTTCGCGTGCGGCTTCTCGCCGAACTCGGCGCTGCCGCTGAGCTTGACGGTGCCGTTGCCGGCGCGCGCCTGGAAGGTGTTGATCTTCGCGTTGTCGCCCTGCAGCGCGATGTCGACCTCGCCGTCGCTGACGCTGACACCCATCAGGATGTTGCGCGCGGACAGGTCGGAGCCCTTCATCTGGCCGGTGTATTCGATGGCGCCGAAGCGCCCGCCGATGGTGGCGGTGGTGCCCAGCTTGCCGCCCAGGCGCCAGCCGGCCGGCACCCAGGCGCCCCAGGTGCCGAGATTGGCCACCTGCGCCTCCAGCACGCCCTGCACCGGCGCGTTCGGCTCGGGCCAGGCGCGCTGCGGCGAGGTGCGCACGACGATCGCGCCGGCGGCCACGCCGAGCTGGCTGCCGGCCAGGCCCTGCGTGAAGTTCCAGACACCGTCCTGCGCGTTCAGGCCGAGCCGCAGGTCGGTCAGGCCGAGCGCCTGCGTGCCGGTTTCGTCGGTCACCGACAGGTCGCCGCGCACGCGTTCGAGCACGATGTCGGCGCTGAATTCGGTGGCCTGGTGCACGACGATCCTGCCGCCGATCTGCAGGTCGCCGCCCCAGCCGAAATCGGGTTGCAGCCGGCGCAGCAGCGGCGCGATGGCGATCGGCTGCAGCTCGGCCTGCACGTCCAGGCGCTGCGTCTGCACGCCCTCGCCACCCTGCCAGCGGATGCGCTCCCAGCGCAGCGCGGCGCCCAGGATGTCGGCCTGGCCGGCGGCCACCTGGATCCAGGGCGCGGCACCCGCCTGCACCTCGGCATCGACGTTGCGCGCCAGCAGCCAGGGCGCGCTGCCCGGCTGGCTGCTGCGCACCTCGGCCTGCTGCAGCGTGCCTTTCCAGTTCAGCGGGTTGGGTGCCTTGGTGGCGGCCGAGCCGTCGAACGGTGCGCCGCTCAGGCCGCCGCGCGCGCTCAGCAGCACCTGCGTGCGTCCTGCAGGCGCGGCCGGTGCGCTGGCGGCCGCACCCGGCGCGGCGGCGCTGGCGGCGCGTGCCGGCGCCGATGCTGCGC
>NZ_JBFUEB010000189.1:0-6821 GCF_056404395.1 Rhizobacter sp. P2_D12
GCGGTGCGTCGTGCGCGGCGGTGGCCGGCGGCGCGGGCGGCGCCGCGTCGACCGGCACCGCCAGGTGGCGGCACAGCGTCTCGTACAGCTGCTGCGGGTCGACCGGCTTGGCCACGTGCCCGTCCATGCCGGCCGCCAGGCAGGCGGCGCGGTCGTCGGCGAACACGTTGGCCGTCATCGCGAGGATGGGGGTGTCGTCGGGCAGCGCGCGGATGCGCCGCGCGGCTTCCAGGCCGTCCATGTTCGGCATCTGCATGTCCATCAGGATCAGCGCGTAGCGCGTATGCCGCACGCGCTCGAGCGCCTCCAGGCCGTCGCAGGCCACGTCGACCGCCAGCCCCGCGGCGTGCAGCAGCTCGCGCGCCACATACTGGTTGACCGGGTTGTCCTCCACCAGCAGCAGGCGCATGCCGGCGCAGCGCGCCTGCAGCGCGTGCGCGGCCGCCAGCGGGTCGCCGGCCACGGGCAGCGGCGCGCCGCCCGGCTGCAGGCAGGCGCTGAACCAGAACTCGCTGCCGCGTCCCGGCTCGCTGTGCACGCCGACCTCGCCGCCCATCATCGTGGCCAGCCGCTGCGTGATCGACAAGCCCAGGCCGGTGCCGCCGAAGCGCCGCGTGGTCGAGGCGTCGGCCTGCACGAAGGCCTCGAACAGCCGCTCCAGCGCGCCGGGCGCGATGCCGATGCCGGTGTCGCTGACCGAGAAGCGCAGCCGCACCGCATCGCCGGGCCCGGGCAGGCGCGCCACGTGCAGCTCGATGCCGCCGCGCTCGGTGAACTTCACCGCGTTGCTCAGCAGGTTCAGCATCGCCTGCAGCAGCCGCGTCGGGTCGCCGCGCAGCGCATCGGGCACGCCGGCACCGGCATGCAGTTCGAGCCGCAGGCCCTTGGCCTGCGCTCGCTCGGCCACCAGGCTGCGCGCGCGCACGAGCAGCGCGTCGAGCGAGAAGTCGGTGCAGTCGAGCTCCAGTTTCCCGGCCTCGATCTTCGACAGGGCGAGGATGTCGTCGATCACCTGCAGCAGGTGCGACGCGGCGTCCGACACCTTGCGCAGCCGCAGCGCGTGCCGCGGCTCGGTGATGTCGCGGCGCAGCAGGTGGGTCAGGCCGATGATGGCGTTCATCGGCGTGCGGATCTCGTGGCTCATGTTGGCGAGGAAGGCGCTCTTGGCCTGGTTCGCGGCCTCGGCGCGGTCGCGCTCGGCGCCGATGCGCTTGTATTCGGTCAGGTCCTCGTGGATCGTCAGGTGGTGGGTGATGCGCCCGTCGGCCTGGCGGATCGGCACGGCGTGCACCAGCTCGTCGCAGCCGCGCCCGTCGGCACGCACGCTGCGGAACTCGCCGGTCCAGGCGAGCCCCTGGGCCAGCGCGGCGCGCATCTCGGCGTGGCGCGCCACCGGGCCGGGGGTGTCGGACTCGGTGTCGCCGCCCATGCGCCGGAAGGCCTCGTTGACGTACTCGATGCGGCCCGCGGTGTCGCCGATCGCGATGCCGATCGGGCACTGCTCGACCGCGAGCGACAGCTTGCGCAGCTGCTCCTGCGCATCGTGGCGCTCGGTGACGTCGCTGAAGGAAGCGATCACCGCCGTCAGCGCGCCGCTGGCGCTGTCGCGCACCGGCTCGGCATGCGCGCGCAGCCAGCGCAGGCCGCGCCCGGGCGGCAGCACGCCGACCACGACGTCGTGGCAGGCCTGGCCGCTGGCCAGGCAGCGGCTCAGCGGCAGCTCGCGGCGCGGCATCGGCGTGCCATCCGGGCGCACCAGCCCCCAGGCGGCCAGCGCGTCGGGCCGCTGCAGCTGCGCCAGGTCCATGCCGAAGAAGCGCTCGGCCGGCGGCGTGCACGCGACGACGCGGCGGTCGACGCCGACGATCAGGATGCCTTCGTCGAGTGCGTTGACCATCGAGCGGTATTGCGCTTCGCTGGCGCGGACCGCGTCCTCGGCGAGCCGGCGCTGCGTGATGTCGGCATGCACCACCACCGCGCCGCCGGCGCCCGAACGCAGCGGCGTCACGTTCATCAGGAACCAGCGCGGGCGCTGCGGCGCGTGGCAGGCGTACTCGTGCGAGAAGACCTCGAGCTGCCCGGCCAGCACCCGCTCGATGCCGGCGGCGACCCCGGCCGCGCTGTCGCTGCCGGCGCCGCTGGCGGCACGGCACAGGCCGAGGTAGTCGACGCCCAGGCCCGCGCCGGCGGTCGCATCCTCGCCCTGCGCGAAGCGGCGCCAGGCCGCGTTGACGCCGACGATCACGCCGCGCGCATCGAGCACCGCCATGTGGTCGAGCACCGAATCCTCGACTGCCTGCACCAGCTCGTGCGCATCGCGCAGCGCGCGCTCGGCGCGGCGCCGCTCGGTGATGTCGCGCGAGATGCCGAACATGCCGACCACGCGGCCGGTCTCGTCGTGCAGCGGCCCCTTGGTGGCGAGGAAACTGAGGGCGCCGTCGCTGGTGCTGAGTTCCTCGTCATAGGTGTGGACCCGGTTCTCGTCCATCACGCGCAGGTCGTTGGTGCGCACCAGCATCGCCTGGCTGGGTGGGAACAGCGCCAGGTCGTCGCGCCCCAGCACCTCGTCGACGGACTTGCCGAACAGCCGGCAGGCCTCGCGGTTGCACACCAGGTAGCGGCCCTCCAGGTCCTTGGCGAAGATCGCGTCGCTGGAGCCGTCGGCGATCGCCTGCATCAGTGCCAGCGCGCGCAGCCGGGCGTCCTGCGCCGCCTGCTCGATGCGCAGCGCCTCGCTGACGCGCCGCTCGCGCAGCAGCAGCCCCAGGCAGGCGAGTGCCAGCGCGCAGGCGAGCAGGGTCCAACCGGACACGGCGACCGGCATGGCTCAGGCCACCGCCAGCGGGGCGACGGCGGGGGCCAGCTCGTCCGGGTGGCAGTGCGCGATCGCGCAGAAGGCGTCGAAGCCGGCCAGGAAGGCATCCAGCAGGTCGGGGTCGAAGTGCAGGCCGCGCTGCGCCGCCATGATGCGGCGCACCTCGCCGACCGGCATCGCCGCCTTGTAGACGCGGCGCGAGATCAGCGCGTCGAACACGTCGGCCACCGCCATCAGCCGCGCCGGCAGCGGGATCGCGTCGCCGGCCAGGCCGTCCGGGTAGCCGGCGCCGTCCCAGCGCTCGTGGTGGTGCAGCGCGATGTCGTAGGCATGCTGCAGGAAGCCGGCCGGCTCGCGGGTGTCGCGCACCGCGTGTGCGATCGCGTCGGCCCCGAGCCGCGCATGGGTCTTCATCAGCTCGCGTTCGTCGGGCGTCAGCGGCCCGGGCTTGAGCAGCACGCTGTCGGGGATGCCGACCTTGCCGATGTCGTGCAGCGGGGCCGACTTGGCGATCAGCGCGATCGTGCGTTCGTCCAGCGCCGCGGCGAAGCGCGGGTGGCGGCACACGCGGCGCGCCAGCGCCTCGACGTAGGCCTGGGTGCGCAGCAGGTGGTTGCCGGTCTCGTTGTCGCGCGTCTCGGCCAGGCGCGCGAGCGAGCGCATCGCCACGTCCTGGATCACCTCGTTCTCGTGCAGCCGGCGCGCCAGCTCCGATTCGAGCGCGGCCTTCTCGACGCGCAGCTCGTCGCGCACCTGCTTGAGCTGCAGGTGGGCGCGCACGCGCGCCAGCACCACCGCCGGGCGCAGCGGCTTGGTGATGTAGTCGACGGCGCCGAGCACCAGGCCGGCCTGCTCGTCCTCGGTGGAGTCCATCGCGGTCGTGAAGATGACCGGGATGTCGCGCGTGGCGGGCGCCTCGCGCAGCGCCTGCAGCACCTGGTGGCCGTTCATCGCCGGCATCATCACGTCGAGCAGGATCAGGTCGGGGACCGGCGCCAGTGCCGCCAGCTGCAGCGCACGCTCGCCGCTGTTGGCGGCGCGCACCCGGTAATGGCCGTGCAGCAGGTCGGCCAGCACCCGCAGGTTGTCGGGGTTGTCGTCGACGATCAACAGGGTCTGCTGCGGCATTCGGGGTGGCTCCGGGCCGCAGGAGGCGGCTGCCCGCAGTGTGTCGATCGCCGGCAACGAGGGCTTGATGCGCATCAAGCGGCCCGGGCGTTGCGCTTGGCGCGCCGCGCATACCGTGATATGCGGCACGCTCAGCGTGCGGGGGCCTCGGGCAGCCGCAGCTCCAGGTAGTGCCCGTCTCGGAACACCGCCAGCCGCGTGCCGGCCAGCGTGCGCCACGACAGCAGCGCGCGCACGAGATCGGCGCTGTCGCCGAGCGCGCGGCCGTTCATTCCGACCACGATGTCGCCCGGGCGCAGCCCGAGCCGCGCCGCCGGGCTGTCGCGCAGCACGCTGCCGATCCAGGCGCCGCTCGCGTCGGCGCGGCCGGCGCGCCAGGCCACCAGCGGCGACACGTCCTCGAAGCTGGCGCCCAGCCGCGGCCGCGGGTTGGCGCCGTTCGAGCGCAGCTCGGCGATCACCTGCTGCACCACCTCGATCGGCACGAACAGGCTGACTCCCGAGGTGCCGTAGGGGCCGACCACGGTGCGCAGGCTCATGCCGACGATGGCGCCGGACGAGTCCAGCAACGGCCCGCCGGAGTTGCCGGGGTTCAGCGTCAGGTCGCTCTGGATGAACATCACCTCGCCATCCTCGGCGAAGTGGCGTGCGCGGCCGCCGACGATGCCGGCCACCACCGAGCGCGCGAGGCCGTACGGTTCGCCGACCGCGAGCACCCAGTCGCCGGCGCGCAGCGCCGCCGAGCGGCCGATCACCGGCGGCCGTGCCGGTGCGCCCGCCACGTCGAGCAGGGCCACGTCCATGTCGGTGTCGATGGCCACGACGCGCGCGACCAGCACGCGCTGGTCGGGCAGCTTGACGAGCACCTCGCGCGCCTTCGCGACCACGTGGGCGGCGGTCGCGATCGAGCCGTCGCCGTCGAGGAAGAAGCCGGCGCCGATGCGGGCCGGCTGCTCCGGCGTGCTCCACGGCGCCAGTTCATCGCCCTTCAGCGGCGGCAGGGTGTCGTCGGGCGCGCCGGGCGCGTCGCGCGCCTCGTCGCCGCCGATGCCGTAGACACCGACCGCGAAGGCCGCGCCCCGGGTCACCGCGGCCGCGAAGCCACCGGCCACCGGCACGGGCGCGCTGGCGCATCCCGCCAGCAGGCCGGCGACGGCGATGGCCAGCGCCAGGCCGGACCGGCGCAATGCGTCAGACACCGCCGGAGCGGCTGCAGCGCACATGCTCGTCGGCCAGAGCGGGCCCGATGCCCAGCGGCGGCGGCAGCGCCCACAGGATCTTCTTGAAGACGTTGCGGTAGTTGGTGTCGGGTTCATGGCCGGTGAGCGGATCGCGGTTGTCGCGGAAGGCCGCGTCCAGCGCCTCCCAGTCCTCGTCGGTCAGCACGCGCTGCGCGAGCGGCAGCACCTGGGTCTCCTCGAGCCGGATGTGGGCCAGGTAGAACATGATGTAGCGCTGCATCGCGCTTTCGAAGCGGTCGCGGCGCTGCGTGAGCTGCGCGGTGTCGGCCATCATCTCGAAGCCGAGCAGCTCGTGCTCCAGCGTGCGGATCGCCTGTTCGCCCTCGACGTGCTCGCGGTCCAGCTGGTCCAGCACCGCATGCGCCTCGGGGCTGCGCCGGCGCAGCAGCGGGAACAGCAGCTCGCTCTCCTTCGCGTGGTGCAGCCGCTCGGGGAATTCGTCGACGTAGAACAGCATCGCGCGCAGCACGCTGAAATCGGGCAGGCTGCCGCGCCGGCGGTGGTCGGCGAGCAGCAGGCTGATGGAGCGCAGCATCGCCGACATGGCGCTGTGCTCCTCGAGGATGACGCGGATCGCGGCGTGTTGCATGGCGTGGCCTCCGGGGCGTGTCGTGGCTGGAGCTTCGCCGCTGCGGGCCGGCGCGGGCTTGATCCGCATCAATGCAGGGCCCGGGCGGCGCGGCGCAGCGCCACCGCATCGGTGCGGGCCAGCACGCTGCGCGTGCCGTCGCCGAGCTGGAACACGTCGACCGATGCGCTGAGCGCGGTGGCACGGTCGCGCAGGTCGGCAGCGGCGCCGGCCACCTGGTCGACCAGCGTGACGTTGCAGCGCGTGATCGCGTCGAGCTGCAGCACCGCCTGGTTGACCTGCGAGACCTCGGCCAGCTGGCGCCGCGCGTCGGCGCTGATGGCCTGGATCAGGCCCGAGACACCGACCACCGACTGCAGCGCGGCCTCGATGGTGCCGCGCGCGTGGGCCGCCTGCTGCGTGCCGCTGTCGACGTGGCGGCCGGCCCCCTCGACCAGGTTGCGCACCTCCTTGGCCGCACCGGCGGTGCGCTGCGCGAGCGCGCGCACCTCGGCCGCCACCACCGCGAAGCTCTTGCCCTGCGGGCCGGCGCGCGCCGCCTCGACCGCGGCATTCAGCGACAGCAGGCTGGTCTGGAACGCGATGCTCTCGATCACCTCGATGATGTCGCCGATGCGCCGCGAGCCGGCGTGGATCTGCTGCATGGTGTCGAACAGCGTGCCGACGGCGGCATGGCCGTCGCGCGTCACCTGGCTTGCCGCTTGCGCCAGCTGCGCCGCCTCGCGGGCGCTGTCGGTGCTGTGCTGCAGCGCCTGCGCCATCTGCGCCATCGCGGCGGCGGTCTGCTCGACGCTGGCCGCCTGCGCACCGGTGCGCGCCGACAGGTCGCCGTTGCCGCCGGCCAGCTCGCCGGTGGCGCGCTGCAGCCGCCGTGCCTCGCCGCGCGCATCGCCGACCACGCCGAGCAGGTTGACGTTGAGCTGGTGCAGCGCCGTCGCCACCTCGCCGGCCAGGCCCTCGGCCGGCGGCGCCGGGCGCGGGCGCAGGTCGCCGGCGGCGAGCCGGTGGCAGGTGTCGCGAATCCGGCGCAGCGGGGCCAGCGCCAGCT
>NZ_JBFUEB010000190.1:0-6750 GCF_056404395.1 Rhizobacter sp. P2_D12
ACCCTCGGTGCTGTCGGCCAGCACGCGGGCCGGCGGCAGCGGCCGCCAGTGGTCGCCGGCCAGCGTCGCCCAGCGCACGCGGCCGCGCCGCGCACCGGGGCGCGTCGCGTCGGCCGCCGACTCGCGCAGCGAGAACAGCAGCGTCAGGGTGCCGCCCGGCTCGCTGGCGGCCAGGCCGATGTACAGGTTGCCGTCGTCGTCCAGCCGCGGCAACAGCCGGTGGTCCGACCCGGCGGCCGCCGAGTGCAGCGTTTCGAGGCCGAACGGATGCAGGTGCAGCAGCCGCTCGATGTCCTCGGTGTCGAGCCGGATCACGCTGCTCGCCTCGTAGCTCAACGTCAGCCGCTCGACCAGCGGCGTGTACGACGGGTTCGGCAAGGGCTTCGGCCGCTTGGTGCGGGCGTTCGCGGTCACGGTGTCGGCCAGCACGATCGGCCAGGCCGCATGGCCGAACGCGCCGCGCGGCCCTGTGAGCTGCAGCCGGTACAGCCCGTTGCGCGGCAGCGCGGCGCCCCACTCCGCCGGGTCGCTCGCGCGGCTGTGCTTGCGCAGCGATCCGGGATCGACGTCGATCGCCATCATCGGCCGCAGGCAGCCCGCGGCGTCCGGCCGGTCGAACAGCGGCTGTTGTGCCGATGCGCCGCCGCACGGCTGCCACAGGCCGTCGCGCAGGATCGCGAGCGCGGCCGTGAAGCGGCCTTCGCGCTGCTCGGCGGGGTAGCCGCGGTAGTGGGTGTCGAAGCCACCGGCATCCGGCGGCAGCCCGCCCCACTCGAGCTGCAGCGACAGGCTGCGGATGTCCTTGCACGCCATCTCGGCCGCGCCGACGACCAGGTAGGACGACAGCGTCGGCAGCGGGCCGAACGGGTTGAAGGCCTTGGTCGGGTCGAGCCGGCCGAGGTTGTTGTGCAGCACGATGTCGCGCACGCCGCGGGCGCTGACGCGCAGCCGCGCCTCGGCCAGCGGCAGGTCGGCCAGCAGCGAGTACGGATAGAGCCGGCCCTGCGTGCCGAGCTCGATGCGCAGCAGCGGCAGCGCGGTGTTCCAGCCCGGGCCGTGCAGCGCCGCGTCGCAGCCGACGATGGCCGGGGCCTCGGGCCGCAGCCGCAGCGTGATCGCGAGCCCGCCGTCGGCGGCGCGCGCCACGTGGGCATCGCTCGCCTCCAGCCAGCCGGTCGCGGCGCTCAGGTGCAGCCTGAGCAGGCCGTGGAACAGCTGCTCGAACACCAGCTGGCGCTCCGGCGGCTGCGCACCGGCCAGCAGGCTCAGCGGGTCGCCGCCGCCGTGGGGCTCGGGCAGGCGCTCGCGCAGCACGCGGCGGGCGGCCAGCCGCAGGCGGCGCAGCTGCGATTCGCCCAGGTCGGCCTGGCCGGCCAGCAGCCACTGGCCGAGCAGGCGGCCGAAGGCCTCGCGCAGCGTCACCGGGTCGGTCGCGAAGGTGACCGCGTCGACGCGGGCGTCGAGCGCCGCGGCGTCGTCGCTGCCCGGGCCGGCGATCGGCAGCTCGACCTGGATCTCCCGCTCGCCCTCGCGCAGCAACAGCAGCGGCGACGCGATCGCCAGGCCCAGGCGCGCGTCCTCGGCGGCGTGCCCGCGCCCGCCGCCGAACAGCGGCCACGCGGTGTCGCCATCCGGCGCCAGCCGGGTCGCCTTCGCACGCGTGACGAAGCCGAACTCGCGCTCCGGCGAGATCAGCGCATCGCGCTCCAGCCGCAGCGTGCACAGCGCCGCGACGCGCGCATCGGTGACGACCAGCGGCGCCGCGCTGTGGAAGCGCAGCGGCTGGCCGGCGGCGTCCTTGCCGGCATCGAAGGCCGTGCCTTCGGGCACCTGCAGGATGCGCCCGGCGCGCGCGTCGCGGGCGCAGGCCAGGTGCACCTCGTCGGCCACCGCACCGGCCGGGCCGAAGCCCAGGCACTCGCGGTAGTAGAAGTCGACGTGGCGCGCGGTGAAGCGGTTCAGGTCGCGCTGCACCGTCTCGACCAGTTTCAGGAAGGCGATCAGCAACCCGGCCGCCGGCTCGTGCGTGCCGGTGTGCAGCGTCGACGGCAGCAGCTCGCGGGCCAGCACCTGCAACCCGTCGATCGCGCTCAGGAACGCGAAGTAGCGCTCGCGCAGCAGGTCGCGCTCGCTGCGCCCGGCCGATGCCGCGGCCAGCACCGGCCGGTCGTTGGCCCAGATGCCGTCCAGCCGCGCATGCGCATGCGCGATCGTGCGGCCCTGCCAGCGGTGCTGGCCGAACTGCCGGTGCACCCAGCGCAGGTCTTCGCCGAGCTGCTGGTCCACCAGCCGGCCGATGCGGGCGCGAAAGCTCAGCGACGCGGCGTCGGCGTGGCCGTCCAGCGACTTGAACCACAGGTCGATCCACTGTGCGAGCCGCACCACCTGGCTGGCCAGGCTTTCCAGCGGCGCGGTCTCGGCGTCGTGCAGGAAGGCGTTCTGCAGCACGCGCAGGTCGATGCTCGCGATGCGCGCCAGCACCAGCGTGACGTCGCTCGCGAACATCGCGCCCCAGTCGCCGGCCTCGCGGTTGTCGAGGTCGACGAAGCGCAGGTGCTGCGCCAGCGTGGCCGTCATCGCGACGCGGTGCTCGAACGGCAGCTCGTCGACCTGGAAGTAGCCTTCCGCCAGGGCCGCCGGAAAGCGCTCGCCTTGCTCGGTGCCGAGGCTCATGGTCCGGTCCCGTCGCGCCAGCCGCCGTCGCGCAGGTACAGCGGGTACACCATGTTGTCGCGCGTGCTGGTGCTGCGGATGGTGTAGTCCAGGCGCAGCTTCAGCACGCCGTCATACAGGTCCGTGGTGTCGATCGCGACCTGGTCCAGCGTGATGCGCACCTCGAAGAACAGCACCGCCTTCTCGACCAGGCTGCGGATCTCGGTCAGCGTGCTCTCGGTGATGTTCTCGAACACCATGCGCTGCAGGCCGCAGCCGTAGGTCGGGTGCATCACGCGCTCGCCGGGCACGGTGGACAGCAGGATGCGCAGGCTTTCGCGCACGTCCTGGTCCTCCGAGACCGTCAGCGCGTGCAGCGTGCGGCCGTCGAAGGCCGGCGGGAAGGCCCAGCCGGTGCCGAGGAAGCGCTTGTCGAGGCCCATCGCCGTGTGCCGCCGTTCAGCCGCCGATGAGCACGGTGGGCCAGCCCATCACGATGCTGCCGCCGTGCGCCGTCGGGTCGCCGATGCGCGCCGCCGGCTTGCTGCCGATCAGCACCGTCGTCGAGCCCTGGATGATGGTGTCGGGCGGGCCGACGCAGACCGCGCTGTCGCCCAGCACCGCGGCCGGCAGCTTGCCGATCAGCACCGTCGGCACGCCGGGGCCGACCACCGGCCCGCCGACGTGCGGGATCGGCGGCAGGCCGGGCGTGACCATCGGGCACACGTGCATGTCGGTGAGGCGGGCGGCGGGCGGCATGGCGGCTCCGGGCGGGTCAGTTGATCATCACGAGCGCGCCCTTGACCACCGTCTGTCCGGCGGCCGACAGCTCGGCGCTCGCATTGCCCTTGGCGGTGAAACCCACCTGCGCCTCGCAGCCGACGTTCAGGCCGCTGGCCTTGACGTCGGCCTTCGAGCTGATCGTGACGGCACCCACCGCATCCAGCGTGATCGTGCCCTTGGCCGTCACCTGGATGTTCTTCGGGCTGTCGAGCGTGATGCCGCCGGGGGCGAGCTCGACCTTGTTGCCGTTCTGGTCCTGCAGCAGGATGGACTTGTCCTTGTCGCTCAGCACGATCCTGTTGTTGCCGGGCGTCGTCAGCGTGATCACCTTGTCGGCCTCGTTGAACTCCAGCTTCGACAGGCAGCGCGTGACGATGGCCTTGATGTCGTTCGGCGCCTCGAGCGCGTACGGCGTGACCTGCTTGCTGCTGTAGACGCTGCCCAGCACCACCGGGTGCGACGGGTCGTCGGCGAAGTAGCCCAGCACCACTTCGTCGCCGACCTCGGGCAGGAAGAAGGTGCCGAAGGCGTTGCTCGCGTGCAGCTGCATCAGCCGCGCCCAGACGCCCTCGGTCGCGGCCTGCAGCACCGGCAGCTTGACCTGGATGCGCTGCTCGCCGGCCGGGTCGCCGTCGAGCTTCATCACGATGCCGACCTGCAGGCCGTGCACGCCGGGCAGCAGGCCGGCACCGGGCGGTGCCAGCACGTCGGGTCGCTCGACGAACCATTCGGGCGACAGGCCGAACTGCGCCTCGGTGATCCAGTTGCCGTCGGCGATCTCGTGGCGCAACCCGGTGACCAGCACCTTGCCGCTGAAGCGCGTGCCGACGCCGGTCAGCTCGATCAGCCCGCCGACCGTCGCCAGTGCCGAGCCCTGGAAGCGCATGCGCCCGCGCAGCCGTGCCAGGCCCGCCTTCAGCTGCTGCGCCTTGGCCCATTGCGTCAGCGCGGCCTGCGGCTGCGGCGCGCCGGACTGCAGGCGCAGCGAGGCCAGGCCGATCACCTTGGCCAGCGTGGCCGAGTCGAGGTCGCCCTGCGCCGGCAGCGTGGCCGGCTTGCTTTCGGTGCCTTCGAGCGCGGCCTGGGTCTTCATGTCCCACGAGAAGGCCTGGGCGCTGGCGTACTGGGTGCGCGCATCGAGGTCGGCGTGGAACTCGATCAGCTCGCGGCCGTAGCCGACTTCCAGCGCCGGGGCGGCGTCGGCCAGCGGGGCCTTGACGGCCAGCTTGCCGTCGGTGGCGATCACCAGCAGGCCGTTGACGTCGGCCCGCGACAGCATGAAGTCCCAGTCGCTGCAGTAGTGCTGCACCAGTTCGCCGTGTGTCAGCTCGGTGGCGTCGACCTCGATGGCCAGGCCGTGCGCGCCGGCCAGCGTCTGGATGATGGCGCTGTCGGTCTGCTCGATGAAGTTGGCGTTGCGCCGGCCCACCGTCATCAGCACGGCCTTGTCGCGGCATTCGACGATGAGCCGGGCCTCGTTGTCGCCGCGCACCTGCACGCCGTGGCGCACGACCAGGCCTTCGAACAGCAGCGCTTCGCTGTTGCCGTAGCCGGCCTTGACCGCGAGCAGCACGCCGGGCTTGAAATGGTCGGCGTCGCTGAGCGGGAAGCGGCGGCCGGGCATGTCGCCATCGACCAGCTCGATGCGGGCCGACGGCACGCTGTTGACGGCGCGGCGCACGCTGACGGAGATCACCTGCACGGTCTCGTCGAGCGCGACGCCGTCGGCGCTGAGCTTCAGCGTGACCACGCCTTCGGCGTCGTCCAGCGGCGAGACGGCGGGCATCGCGCTATTCCACCGGCGGCAGCAGCAGCTGCGTGCCGGGCTTGACGTTGAGCAGGCTCGGCAGGTTGTTGTAGCGCGCGACGGCCTGCGACTGGTCCTCGGTGCCGCCGTAGTGGCCCTGGCACAGCAGCGGCAGCGTGTCGCCCTCGCGCACGGTGACGCGCTGCAGCACGCTGTCGGACTGGCGGTTGGAGACCAGGTGGGATTCCTTCTTGCTCATCGCGCCGATGAAGCTGAGCTCGACGCGGGCGCGCAGCGGGTCGCCGCTGGGCTTGAACAGCGTGTACTGGGCGTTGATCGACTCGAGCCGGCCGAAGAAGATCAGCGTGCCCCACAGCAGCCGCACGTAGGGCGGTTCCTTCTTCAGCGTGACGTACTCGTAGACGACGCCGTTGAGCTTCTTCATCTGCGTCTTGACGTCTTCGCGCGGGCCGTTCTCGGGCGGCGGGACGACGCCGGTGCCGTCGAGCACGATGGAGAACGAGATGTGCTCGTCGTCGACCGAGCTGAACCGGGGATCGACCGCGGCATCGCCGAGCGTCTTCTGCTTGTCGTAGTGCACGCCGTAGCTGTGCCGGAAGTCGGCCGGGTTGATCTGGGCGCTGAAGGCGGCGGACGGGTCGAGCTTGATCGTGCCGTCCTTCTCGATGCTGTAGCGGGTCATCAGCAGGTGGGTCAGCATGACGTCCTCCCCGGTTCGGCCGTGCCGCGTCCCCCGTTCGGGCTGAGCCTGTCGAAGCCCGGGTCCCTGTGGCACCAACCCTTCGACAAGCTCAGGGTGAGCGGTTTGGGCACGCTCACGTCAGCGCTCCCGCTGCGACTGCAGCCGCTCGGCCATCCACGCCTTGCATTCGGCGAGCAGTTGTTCCCGCAAACGCTGCAAGTCGGCCGAAGACAAGACAGCCCGCGGCGCCGCCACCGGCACCGCCGTCACCTGCGACCGAATCAGCAACTGCCTCACCTCGATGCCCATGGCGCGTCCTCAGTAGACCCGGTTCGAGCGCGCGTACGCGAGCTCGATCTTCTCCATCGCCACCTCGTTGCGGGTGGACTGGAACCCATCGATCTCCCACTTCACCGGCCAGGCGTTCTCCACCGTCCAGCAGCGCAGCGGCTCGCCCTGCGCATCGAGCAGGAACACGTGCACCAGCATCGGCTCGATCGGCTTGACGAAACCGCCCTCCATCACCGCCTGGCACCACTTCATCAGCTTCGAATCGCTGGCCGCGATGCCGCGCTTGAGCACCAGCCGCGGGTGCTTGATCGCCTTCGGCAGCACGTGCACGAACCCGTTCTGCCCGCCCTCGTTCACCGTCTCGGTCTCCACCTCGGGCCCGATGCCGCTGACCTCGCGGAACGCCGCGTCGGCATCCTTCGGGTTCGAGCCAAAGGTCACCGAGAAATGGAACGCCGCCGGCGGGTACAGCCGCGACGCGCCCTTCAGCCGCGTCTTCGCGCCCTGCAGCATCTCGGGCGTGATCGCCCCCCCGCCGCCCGATCCGCCGGGCGGCGGCCGCGACGGCGCGCGC
>NZ_JBFUEB010000191.1:0-6746 GCF_056404395.1 Rhizobacter sp. P2_D12
GGGGTCGAAATCGTCCGGCAGGCGCGCCGGCGCGGCCGGCGGCGGCGGCGCGAACGCGGCCGATGCGCGGCTGGGCGCCGCCGCTGGCGGGATCACCGCAGGCGAGGGCGCATGTGGGGGTGGGGGCGGCAGTGGCGCGGACGAGCGGAACGACGGCATCGTGCCGGTCGGGCTCGGGTCGCGCGCGCCGCCCATCAGGTCGGCGAACGGGTCGTTGGCGCCGCCGCCGGTGCTGCCGCCCAGCAGATCGCCGAACGGGTTGGCCGAATCGATCGCGGCCGGCGCGGCCATCGGCGGCGACGGCTGCGCCGGGGGCGGCATCACCGGCGCGCTGCGCGGCATCGGGGCCGGGGGCTGCAGCTGCATGCGCGGATTGGTCTTGGACTCGACCGACGAGGCCTTGATGACGGTGCGCGAATCGATCGGCGCGCGCTCCTCGGCGCGCGGGGCCGCCTCGGGCTGGGCCAGCGTCGCGCGCATCACGTAGCCGCCGATCACCAGCTCGTCGGCATGGCCGAGCGTCGTGCCTTCGCCGGCGTTGATCGGCCGGCCATTGATCACGATGGCATTGGCGCTGCCGACGTTGCGGATCGAGAACGAGCCGTTGCTGAACCAGACCTCGGCCTGCAGGCGCGAGATGTGGCGCTCCGGATCGGGCAGGGCGAGCGTGTTCGTGTCGGAACGGCCGATCGTGCCACCGCGTTCATCGAAGTGGCCCGTGATCGACTGAGACAGGGTCTCGTTCTTCAGGGTATGGGCGCGTATCACCAGGATCATGAGGGCTCCGACAGCGAGGCAGGCGCGTCCCGCAACCGGAACCCACGCGCCTGAGGACGCTTTATCCGCCGGCCCATCGCGCTTTGCAATCAACGAAAGTCATGCCGATGACATGGGAAATCGTTGCCAGGTGACTTTCGTTCATTGAGACTTTGGGGCGCGGCAGGCACTGTCGCGTGCCATGCCAGAAGACGACTACCCCGAGCGCCCGTTCGAAGACGACGAGACCACGCGCGTCATCACCCACACCAGCAGCGCCCAGGCGAGCGCGCAGTACGCTGCCGCCCATGCCCGCACCAGCCCGCTGAACGCCGCGGCGGCCAACGCAGCCGCCGACACGCTGCCCGCCGCCACCCCCGCTGCCCCAGGCAGCGAGGCGTCGCGTCGCGCTGCACCCCCGGCGGCCGCCAGCCCGGCCGCGCCGCGCCAGGTCGGGCGCTACCAGATCACCGAGCGGATCGGCCGCGGCGGGATGGCCAGCGTCTACCGTGCCCATGACCCGGGCATCGACCGCACCATCGCGATCAAGTTCCTGCACGCCGCCTACTGCGAGGAAGAGGAGTACCGCGCCCGCTTCCTGAAAGAGGCGCGCGCCGCCGGCATGCTGTCGCACCACAACATCGTCACCGTGCACGATGTGGGCGAGATCGAAGGCCGGCCCTACATGGCGATGGAGCTGATCGAGGGCGAACCGCTGAACGAGATGATGGCGCGCTCGGGCCCGATGCCGCTGCGCGAGACGCTGGTGATCGGCCTGCAGCTGGCCAAGGCGCTCGACTATGCGCATGGCAAGGGCATCGTCCACCGCGACATCAAGCCGTCCAACATCATGGTGCTGAAGGGCACCAACACCGTGAAGGTGACCGACTTCGGCATCGCCCACGTGGCCTCCGG
Source organism: Rhizobacter sp. P2_D12 (assembly GCF_056404395.1). Classification (NCBI taxonomy): domain Bacteria; kingdom Pseudomonadati; phylum Pseudomonadota; class Betaproteobacteria; order Burkholderiales; family Sphaerotilaceae; genus Rhizobacter; species Rhizobacter sp. P2_D12. The sequence goes on from NZ_JBFUEB010000191.1 coordinate 1,672, forward strand.
GGCCTCGTCGACGCACCAGACCCGCGTCGGCGACGTGCTCGGCACGCCGCAGTACATGTCGCCCGAACAGACCAAGGGCTCCAAGGTCGACGGGCGCTCCGACCTGTTCTCGGTCGGCATCATCCTGTACCAGATGCTCAGCGGCCAGCCGCCGTTCCAGGGCGACAGCATCGTCGCGCTGGCGATGAAGATCGCGACCGAGGAACCCACGCCGATCGAGAAGCTGCGCCCCGACCTGCCGCTGCAGGTGCGGCGCATCGTCGAGCGCTGCCTGGTCAAGCAGCCCGAGCGCCGCTTCCAGACCGGCCAGGAACTGGCCACCGAGATCGGCTTGGCGATGCGCGCCCTCGAGGACGAGGCGCGCGAGAAGGAAAAGACCCGCATCCTGCCGCTGCGCGTGAAGTGGGCGCTCATGATGGGCGCGATCGTGTTCGCGGTGATGGCGGTCACCGGTGCGGTGGTCAACCGCCAGCAGAGCGCGGCGATGATCGGCCAGGTCACCGACTACGGCGCCTCGCTGACGCGTTTCATCGCGGCGCAGAACGCGGTGTCGGCGCTGGCCGACGAATGGGTGGCGGTCGAGGTGGCGGTGCAGGAGGTCATGAAGACGCGCGACTTCACCAGCGTCACCGTGGTCGACCGGGCCGGTGTCGTGCGCGCGTCCAGCGATGCGGCGAGCGTGGGCCAGCCGTACAAGGCGCGCGCCGGCGAGCTGCTCGGCTCGCGCAGCGGCGGCGTCAGCGTGACGCGCGTGCTCGACGACAACGACAACGTGCTGATGTTCGAGGCGCCGATGACCTTCCAGGGCAAGGCGGTGGGCCGGGTCGCGCTGGGCGTGCCCGAGAAGCCGCTGGCGCAGGTGGCGCGGCTGAGCCTGACGCTGATGATCGTGCTGGTGATCGTGACGGTGCTGGCGGTGGCGGTGGCGATGTACTTCGTCGCCAACTGGTTCGCGCGGCCGATCAAGCTGGTCGGCGATTCGATGCGCGAGATCGCGCAGGGCCGCTTCGAGCACCGCATCCGCGAGGAGCGCAGCGACGAGTTCGGGCAGCTCTACAAGGGTTTCGACGCGATGGCGCAGGCGCTGCAGGAGCGCTACGTGCCGGCGCAGGACACCGCGGCCGAGACGCAGCGCGTGGCCGCGAGCTTTGCCAGCACGATGGCGCCGTTGCGGCGCCCGCCGGCCGAGCCGCCCCAGAAGACGTCTTGAGGGAGCAGGCGATGCAAGTATCACGGCGCCTCGGGCGTGCCGTCGTGGCCGGATGGCTGTGCGTGCTGGGCCTCGCGGCCTGCCAGACCCCGCCGCGCGGCGGCGACGCGCCGGTGGCGGCGGCGCCGGTGCGTGCCGCCTCGGGCGACGGCGTGCTGGCGCGCAACGATCGGCTGCTGCTGTACGTGCCGCAGGGCGACGACAGCTATGCGTCGATCGCGCAGCGTTTCCTCGGCAGCACCGCGCGCGACTGGGAAGTGGCAGAAGCCAATCCCGGTGCGGCGCAGCCGCGCAGCGGCCAGCCGGTGATCGTGCCGCTGAAGCCGCTGAACCCGCTGGGCGTGCGCGCCGGGCAGTACCAGACGATCCCCATCCTGTGCTACCACCGCGTCGGCCAGGGCAGCGGCAAGATGACGGTGTCGACGGCGGGCTTCGAGCAGCAGCTCGAATGGCTGGCGGCCAACCGCTACCAGGTGATCCGGCTGAAGGACCTGATCGGTTTCCTCGACGGCCGGCAGCCGCTGCCGCAGCGTTCGGTGGTGCTGACCTTCGACGACGGCTACGCGTCGTACTACCGCTATGCCTACCCGCTGCTGAAGAAGCACAACTTCCCGGCCACGGTGTTCCTGTACACCGATTTCGTCGGCGCCGGCGATGCGCTCACCTGGAGCCAGATGCAGGAGATGACGGCCTCCGGCCTGATCGACATCCAGTCGCACTCGAAGACCCATGCCAACCTGATCGAGCGGAGCGCCGGTGAAACCGATGCCGCGTACAAGCAGCGCATGGACGTGGAGGCGCGGGTGCCGCGCGAGGTGATCGAGAAGCGGCTGTCGAACGAGGTGTTGAGCTATGCCTATCCGTTCGGCGACGTCAACGAGGTGGTGCTGGATGCGCTGGCGCACAACCGCTACCGGCTGGCCGGCACGGTGACGCCGGGCGGCAACCCGGCCTGGGCGCAGCCGCTGATGCTGCGCCGGACCATGATCTACGGCAGCCACGACCTGGAGGCCTTCAAGGCCCGGTTGCAGACGCTGCGCAGCTTCACGCCGGCATCATGAGGATCGCATCGGGGGTTCGACTCGCATCGCTGGCTTCGCTGGCGTTGTTGCTGGCCGCCTGTGCCGGCGTGCCGAGCGGCGGGTCGCCGTCGGGTGGCTCGGTGGGGGGCGGCGTGGCGCGTGCCGACGGGGTGGCCGAGTTCGAGGCGCGCCAGCGCGACCTGGCGGTCTCGCTGGAGCGCCAGGGCCGCTGGGGCGAGGCCGTGCAGGCCTGGGACGTGCTGGCGCTGCTGCGCCCGGCCGAGTACCGCGAGCGCCTGGGCGAGGCACGGCGCCAGGCCGACCTGCTGGCCACCGAGCGCCTGCAGCGCGCGCGTGCCGAGATGAAGAAGGGCGACCTGGAGGCTGCCGAGCAGTCGTACCTGGGCGTGCTGGTGTTGCAGCCGGAGCAGGCCGAGGCGGCCGACGGGTTGCGCAGCATCGAGCGCGTGCGCAACAAGCGCGACTACCTGGGCCAGCCGTCGCGGCTGACGCTCACGCGCAAGCAGGGTTCGCGCGTGGCCCCGAGCGAGCAGTCGCTCGAGCTGGAGCATGCGGCGATGCTGGCCGGGCAGGGCGAGTACGACGAGGCGATCGGGATGCTGCAGCGCCGGCTGGACACCGGGCCGCGCGATGCGGCGACGCGCCGCGCGCTGGTCGCCACCTTGCTGAAGAAGGCGCAGGCACTGCAGGCGAGCGACCCGAAGGCCGCCCGCGAGGCGCTGCAGATGTGCCTGAAGATCGAGCCGAAGAATGCGGCTGCGGCGGCTCTGCTGAAGAAGCTTCCAGCCTGAACAGCACGCGCGAAGGCGCGTGCGAGTTCCCGGATTGGCATCCGGGCTACACGCTGCCCGACGCCGCCGAAGCCCGTAGCCCGGATGCCAATCCGGGAACGCGCGACACCGCTGCGACGACGGGCGAGCCGTCTTAAAGTGCGTTGACCTTTTCCTTCAGGCGCAACGCCTTCTGGCGTTCGAGCTTCGCCGTCTCGTTCGCCGGTTCCAGCTCCAGCACCTTGTCCCAGGACTTGATCGCCCCGTCCAGGTCCTGCCGCGCCAGCGCCGAGCGGGCATTGCGCGAATGCGTTTCGACCAGCCGCTTGCTGGTCGCGTCCACCTTCGGCCCCGCGGCCGCAAAGCCCAGGCTCGCGGCCTGCTTGTAGTCGGCGAGTGCACGCTCCAGGTTGCCGGCCTTGGCTGACGCCTCGGCGCTGCGGAAGGCCTTCTCGCCGGGCGACGGTTCCGCCGGTGCGGCCGGCACCGCGGCCACCACCGGCGGCGCTGCGGCCGGTTCCGGCTCGGCGGGCTTGGCGGGGCTGGTCGCGGGGCGCGTCGCCCGCACCGGTTCCGGCGGCGGCGCCTTGCCCGGGATGCGGATCGTCGTGCCTTCGCCCACCTGGCGCGGGACCCTGATGTTGTTGTAGCGGGCCAGGATGTGGAAGGCGTAGATGTCGCCCAGGAAACGCCCGGCGATGCGCGACAGCGTGTCGCCCGAGCGCACCACGTACGGGAACGACTCGCGGCCCAGCGTGGCTTGCGGGTCCTCGGTCATCTGCTTCTGCAGGTTCAGCGCCAGCTTGTTGGACGGGTCCAGGCTCAGCGCACGCTGCAGCTCGGCCCGCGCCTGGTCCTCGTTGCCGCCTTCCAGCAGTTCGACCACGCCCTGCGCCACCTTCTGCGCCTGCTGTTGCTGCGCGGGCGTCGGCGGGGGCGGGGGTTCGGGCGCGGGGGCCGGCGTCGTGGCCGGGGCGGTTTCCGGGACGGGTGCCGGCTCGGCCGGCTTGGTGGCGCAGGCCGACAGGGCCAGCGCCGCGAGCAGCGCGGCACCGCACAGGAGGCGGGACGGCGCCATGCGATCAGGGCTTGCGATCATGGGTTCCATCTTCAATCGAAGTGAGCCGCGCCCGACATCGGCAGCCCGCATGGGTCTGTGCGGCGCCGATGGGGCGAACCGGGCGATTGTGCCCCGTCCGCGCACCGCTTCAATGCACCGACAGCGCCTGCCACCACAGCCAGGTCGCGACCGCGGAAAAGATCGCACCGACCAGCAGCCAGGTCTTGGCCTGCGGGATCACGCGGCCGGCCGTGATCCAGCGTGCCAGGCCGAGCACCAGGAAGGCGGGGCCGAGGATGGCGAGGATCAGCTTGGCGTCGATGGGGGGCATCAGGCGGCCCTCGCGGCCAGCAGCCGCTCCTGGCGCCCGGCGGGCGCGGCCGTGTTGAACAGGGGCGTTCCGGGGTTCAGCAGGCACAGGTGGTCGGCCGCCGCGGTGCGTTGGCGCTGGAACCCCGTGCGCAGCACCGACAGGCAATGTGCCGTCGACGGCGGCTCGCCGGCGAAGTAGCGCGTGCCGGGCTCGAAGCGCACACCGTTCGCCGCCCACCAGGTGGCCAGCTTCTGCGCGTCGGGCCAAGGCAGGCTTTCGTCCTCGTCGAGCGCGACGGCATCCTCGTCGGCCTGCGTCGCGGCCGGGGGCTTGCGGTCGAGGTCGAGCAAGGCCAGGTCGAGCCCGGTGATCGCACTGAACGATTCGCCGGCCAGCCGGGCCAGCTTGTCGTCGGCCATCTGCTTCAGCAGCCACGGCACGTAGTGCGGGTCGCCCGCCACGCCGATCGCGCGGATCAGCGTGCGCACCGGCCGGCCGTCCTGCGCCAGCAGCTTCAGCAGCGCATTCGCCTGCGCGACCGGCAGGATCTTCAGCAGCAAGGCCAGGGCCGGCGCCTGCGTGGGTGCGTCCTGCAGCGCCAGCGCGCCCAGCGCGGCGGGGGCAGCCTGCCGGTCGCCGAGCAGGCAGGCTGCGCGGGCCGCCGGCAGCAGCGCCGCAC
>NZ_JBFUEB010000192.1:0-6703 GCF_056404395.1 Rhizobacter sp. P2_D12
GTGCGCTACCTGCTCGATTCATGGGACCTGCTGCACGCGCTGTTCGACTGGCTCGCCAGCCTGGGCGCCGGCAACTTGCGCTCGGTGGTCGGGCCGATGGTCGTGATCTTCCTCGCGACACCGGTGCTGGTGCTGCTGTCGCTGCTGGYCGTCGCGACGCTGATGACGCCGGCCATGCTGAACCTGGTCGCGAAGCGCCGCTTCCCGCTGCTCGAGCGCCGCGAAGGCGGCACCATCGTCGGCAGCCTCATCGTCAGCCTCGGCTCCACCGCCGTCGCGCTGGTGGCGCTGGTCGCGTCGATCCCGCTGTGGTTCGTGCCGCTGATGGTGCTGGTGGTGCCGCCGCTGATCTGGGGCTGGCTCACCTACCGCGTGATGAGCTACGACGTGCTGTCCGAGCACGCGAGCAAGGAAGAGCGCCGCGAACTGATCCGCCGCCACCGCATGAGCTTCCTGGGCCTGGGCCTGGCCACCGGCTACCTCGGCGCCTTGCCCTCGCTGGTGTGGGCCTCGGGGCTGGTGTTCCTCGCGCTCGCGCCGATCCTGGTGCCGGTCGCGATCTGGATCTACACGCTGGTGTTCGCGTTCTCGTCGCTGTGGTTCGCGCACTTCGCGCTCGCCGCGCTGGCCGAGCTGCGCGCCGGCCAGGCGCTGGCTGCATCGGTCGCCATGCCGCCGCCCGAATCGCCCCCGATTCCGCTGCCTCCCGCATGAAGGTTGCCTGTCCATGAACTTCGGCCTGATCATCATCGGCGATGAAATCCTGTCCGGCAAACGCGAGGACAAGCACCTGTCCAAGGTGATCGCGCTGCTGGCCGCACGTGGCCTGGCGCTGTCGTGGGTGCGCTACGTCGGCGACGACCCGGCCCGCATCACCGCCGACCTGCGCGATGCGTTCGCCAGCGGCGACGTCGTGTTCTCGTGCGGCGGCATCGGCGCCACGCCGGACGACCACACGCGCCAGTGCGCCGCGCGCGCGCTCGGCGTGCCGCTTGCGCTGCACCCGCAGGCGCGCGAGCTGATCCTCGAACGCATGCGCGACATCGCCGCCGAGCAGGGCCTGCCCTACGAGCCCGAGCGCGCCGACAACGTGCACCGCCTCAACATGGGCATGTTCCCGTCAGGCGCCGACATCATCCCCAACCCCTACAACAAGATCGCCGGCTTCTCGGTGGGCAGCGTGCACTTCGTGCCCGGCTTCCCGGTGATGGCCTGGCCGATGATCGAATGGGTGCTCGACCACCGCTTCGCCCACCTGCACCGCAGCGAGCGCATGCGCGAGCAGTCGGTGATCGTGTTCGGCGCGATGGAGTCGACGCTGACGCCGCTGATGGAGGCCATCGAGGCCCGCTTCGTGGGCGTCAAGGTGTTCAGCCTGCCGAGCGTCGACCATCCGACCTTGGGCCGCCACATCGAGCTCGGCGTGAAGGGCGCCGCCGATGCGGTGGTTCCGGCCTATGCCGAACTGCTGGCCGGCCTGCGCGGCCATGGTGCCGAGCTCGGCCCCGAATTGGTGCGTTGATGGCCCGACGCCGGGCCCAGGGTGGTGCCGTCGGGTGCACCAAAGTGGCGTTCCGGTGCGTGCTGTCGAGGGGTGCGCCGTCATCGGGCTCGGGCATGCTTTCTGCTACATTCCTGTGCGCATTTCCAGGCCTCCCGGCACTGAATCTGTCGTCTCTACCAATCCCACTCACCCCACAAGCCTCTCGCTAGGAGAACCTGATGGCAAAGACCGTCGCCGACGTGATGAAGATGGTGAAGGAAAGCGAGGTCAAGTTCGTTGACTTCCGCTTCACCGATACCCGCGGCAAAGAGCAACACGTTTCGGTGCCCCTGTCTGCGTTCGACGAAGACAAGTTCATCTCCGGTCATGCCTTCGACGGTTCGTCGATCGCCGGCTGGAAGGGCATCGAGGCTTCCGACATGCTGTTGATGCCGGACCCGAACACGGCCAACATCGACCCGTTCTTCGAAGAGCCGACGCTGATCCTCACCTGCGACGTGATCGAGCCGACCGACGGCAAGCCCTATGAGCGCGACCCGCGCTCGCTGGCCAAGCGCGCCGAGGCCTACCTCAAGTCTTCCGGCATCGGCGACACCGCCTTCTTCGGCCCGGAACCCGAGTTCTTCATCTTCGACAGCGTGCGCTGGAACGTGGACATGTCCGGTTCGTTCTCGAAGATCGAATCCGAAGAGGCGGCCTGGAACACCGGCAAGGAATACGAGCACGGCAACTCCGGCTACCGTCCTGCGGTGAAGGGCGGCTACTTCCCGGTGCCGCCGGTCGACAGTGCCCAGGACCTGCGCTCCGAGATGTGCCTGATCCTCGAATCGCTGGGCATTCCGGTCGAAGTGCATCACCACGAAGTGGCGAACGCGGGCCAGATGGAAATCGGCACCAAGTTCAGCTCGCTGGTGCAGCGCGCCGACTGGCTGCAGCTGCAGAAGTACGTGATCCACAACGTGGYCCACGCCTACGGCAAGACCGCGACCTTCATGCCCAAGCCGATCGTCGGCGACAACGGCTCGGGCATGCACGTGCACCAGTCGGTCTGGAAGGACGGCAAGAACCTGTTCGCCGGCGACGGCTATGCCGGCCTGAGCGAGTTCGCGCTGTTCTACATCGGCGGCATCATCAAGCACGCCCGCGCGCTGAACGCGATCACCAACCCCGGCACCAACAGCTACAAGCGCCTGGTCCCGGGCTTCGAAGCCCCGGTGAAGCTGGCCTACTCGGCCAAGAACCGCTCGGCCTCGATCCGCATCCCGTACGTCGCCAACCCGAAGGGCCGCCGCATCGAAGCGCGCTTCCCGGATCCGCTGGCCAACCCGTACCTGGCCTTCTCGGCGCTGCTGATGGCCGGCCTGGACGGCGTGGAGAACAAGATCCACCCGGGCGAAGCCGCCACCAAGGATCTGTACCACCTGCCGCCGGAAGAAGACGCGAAGATCCCGACCGTCTGCCACAGCCTCGACCAGGCGCTCGACTACCTGGACAAGGACCGCGCGTTCCTGACCAAGGGCGGCGTCTTCACCGATGCTTACCTCGACGCCTACATCGAGCTGAAGATGCAGGAAGTGACCCGCTTCCGCATGACGACCCATCCGGTCGAGTTCGACATGTACTACAGCGCCTGACGAGGGCCTGCGCGTCGGTACGGAACCCGGGACGAGGGCCGCAACTCTCACCCCCGGCAGATCCGGAACATGACAACGAAGGGACGGCATTTGCCGTCCCTTTTTTGCTTGGCATGATCAGCCACAATCCACCCGACTCCATGCCCGAGGTGACTTCATGCGTTTCCATCCCATCCTGGCCAGCTGCCTGCTCTTCGCCGTGACGGCCACGGCAGTTTCGGCCGAGGAAAAGACCGTCTACCGCTGCCCCGGCAACCCGGTCCTCTACACCGACACGCTGTCGGCCAAGGAGGCGAAGGAGAAGGGCTGCAAGACGCTCGAAGGCGCCCCCATCACGGTGGTGCAGGGCCTGCGCCCGGCCAAGGCCGCCTCGGGCAGCGGCGCCCGCAGCAGCAGCGAGAAGATCGACCCGAACGACCAGCGCGCCCGCGACAGCGATGCGCGCCGCATCCTCGAGGCCGAGTTGAAGAAGGAAGAGGAGCGCCTGGCCGAGATGCAAAAGGCCTACAACAACGGCGAGCCCGAGCGCCAGGGCGACGAGAAGAACTACCAGAAGTACATCGACCGGGTCGCCGAGATGAAGGCCGGCATCCTGCGCAAGGAAAGCGACATCGCCGCGATCCGGCGCGAAATCGCGAAGCTCCAGTGAGCCAGTCCAGGACCGTCCGCGCAAAAGCCGACGCCAGCGGCGTGGCCGGCCGCTATGAAGCCTTCGACCACCTCGCCACCATGGTGGCGGTGGTGCGCGAGGACGGCAGCTGCCTGTTCGCCAACGCCGCGTTCGAGAACGTGCTGGGGCTGCCGCGGCGCAGCGTACTGGGCGGCTCGCTGTTCGAATGGTTCATCGATGCCAATTCGGTGCGCGACACCGTGGCCGCCGTGGTCCGCAACGATTTCGCCACCAGCCGCTTCGAGGCGCTGCTGCGCCGGCCGGTGTCGGCGCATGGCGACGCGCTGCCGGTGCACGTGATCGTCAACCAGCTCGATCGGCCGAACGAGGCCATCGTCGAGCTGGTGGAAATCGAGCAGCAGACGCGCCAGGACCGCGAGGAGCGCGCGCTCGGCCAGGCACGGGCCAACAAGGAGCTGATCCGCAACCTGGCGCACGAGATCAAGAACCCGCTCGGCGGCATCCGCGGCGCGGCGCAGCTGCTCGAGATGGAGGTCGAATCGCGCGCGCTGACCGAGTACACCCAGGTCATCATCCAGGAGGCCGACCGGCTGCAGGCGCTGGTCGACCGGCTGCTGGCGCCGCACCGCAAGCCGCACGTGGTGAGCGACGTCAACATCCACGAGGTCTGCGAGCGGGTGCGCTCGCTGATCATCGCCGAGTTCCCGCGCGGGCTGGCGGTGCTGCGCGACTACGACATCTCGATCCCCGACTTCCGCGGCGACCGCGAGCAGCTGATCCAGGCGGTGCTCAACATCGCGCACAACGCGGCGCAGGCGCTGGTCGACCGCATCCAGCAGGGCGACGCCCGCATCACGCTGCGCACGCGCATCGCGCGCCAGGTGACGCTGGGCAAGCAGCGCTACCGACTGGCACTGGACTTGCATATCGAAGACAACGGCCCGGGGATTCCGGAGTCGATCCGCGATCGCATTTTTTACCCGCTGGTATCGGGGCGCGATGGCGGGTCGGGCTTGGGACTCACGCTGGCGCAGACTTTCGTGCAGCAACACCAGGGCATGATCGAATGCGAGAGCAAACCGGGCCAGACCCTTTTCAAGATCGTGATCCCGTTGCCCTGAGCCAGAAGCCGGGGAGGGCGGGGCCGGAACCACAGGCAGGGCATGAAACCCATCTGGATCGTTGACGACGACCAATCCATCCGCTTCGTGCTGGAGAAGGCGCTGGCGCGTGAAGACCTCGCGGTGCGCAGCTTCACCAACCCGCGCGACGTGCTGCTGGCCCTGGAGGACGACGAGCCGCAGGTGCTGGTATCCGACATCCGGATGCCGGGCGGTTCGGGCATCGAGCTGCTGAGCAAGGTCAAGGAGCGCCATCCGGGCCTGCCGGTCATCATCATGACGGCCTACTCCGACCTCGACAGCGCGGTCAGCGCGTTCCAGGGCGGCGCCTTCGAGTACCTGCCCAAGCCCTTCGACGTGCCGAAGGCGGTCGAGCTGATCCGGCGTGCGCTCGACGAGAGCATGCGCGAGGAGGTGCGCGACGAGCGCATGGCACAGATGCCCGAGATGCTGGGCCAGGCGCCGGCGATGCAGGACGTCTTCCGCGCCATCGGGCGGCTGAGCCAGAGCGTGGTCACGGTGCTGATCACCGGCGAGTCGGGCTCGGGCAAGGAGCTGGTCGCGCAGGCGCTGCACAAGCACAGCCCGCGCGCGAGCGGCCCGTTCGTCGCGATCAACACCGCGGCGATCCCGAAGGACCTGCTCGAGTCCGAGCTGTTCGGCCACGAGCGCGGCGCGTTCACCGGCGCGCAGACGACGCGCCGTGGGCGCTTCGAGCAGGCCGACGGCGGCACCCTGTTCCTCGACGAGATCGGCGACATGCCGTTCGACCTGCAGACGCGGCTGCTGCGCGTGCTGAGCGACGGCCAGTTCTACCGCGTGGGCGGCCACAACCCGCTGCGCAGCAACGTGCGCGTGATCGCGGCGACGCACCAGAACCTGGAAGAACGGGTCAAGCTCGGTGCCTTCCGTGAGGACCTGTTTCACCGGCTGAACGTGATCCGGCTGCGCCTGCCGGCGCTGCGCGAGCGGCGCGAGGACGTGCCGGCGCTGGCGCGCTTCTTCCTGCAGAAGAGCGCGAAGGAGCTGGGCGTCGAGGCCAAGCGCATCACCGACGCGGCGCTGGCGCGGCTGATGCAGTTCGACTTTCCGGGCAACGTGCGGCAGCTGGAGAACATCTGCCACTGGTTGACGGTGATGGCACCGGCACAGGTGGTCGAGGCCAAGGACCTGCCGCCGGAGTTCCAGGCCGACCCGGTGGCGGCGGCGGCGTCGGTGCCGCGGGCGCTGGCGCCGTCCGTGCCGGAGGCGGTCGATGCGGGTGGGGCGCCGATGCCCTACGTGCCGGTGCCGGCCCCCGCGGCCGTGCCCGATGCGGCGGCCGCGACAGCGGGCAGCACGCACTGGCTGAGCGACCTGGAACGCGAGTCGCGCAGCATGCTGCAGGCCGGCTTGCCGGAGGTGTGGGACACGCTGACGCGCAAGTTCGAGGCGCAGCTGATCCACACCGCGCTCGAGATCACGCGCGGGCGGCGCATCGAGGCGGCACAGAAGCTGGGGATCGGGCGCAACACCATCACGCGCAAGATCCAGGAGCTGGGGCTGGACGACTGATCGTGTTCGCTTCCCGGATTGGCATCCGGGCTTGTATGTTCCGTCTGCACCCCCAGACGCAGCGGATGAGGGTGTCGGGATGGAGGGACGATCCGGGCCATCTGCCGTCAGCAGCGGACAGACCACCGTAGTGATTCCCCATTTCGTTCGCCCAAGCGTCGATGAGGAACGCAGCCGCAGCAACCCCGGTCGTGAGACCGGGGGATGCTGACGGCCCATAGATGCAAGCCAACGCCAGCGCGAACGCCCACCCCGACCG
>NZ_JBFUEB010000193.1:0-6478 GCF_056404395.1 Rhizobacter sp. P2_D12
GCCTCGCCTCGCGCAGCGCGGGCCAGTCCATCGCCGCGACGCCGTCCGGGCGCGGGCCGCGCACCACCGCAGGGGTTGCAGGGGCTGCAGCCGGGGGGGCAGCGGACGGGCCCGGCAGCGGCGGCGCCGCTTCGTCGACGACGGTCGTCGCGGCGCCGGCATCGGCCGTGTTCCACACCCGGATGCCCATCTCCTGCAGCATCGCCACCTGGCGTTCATTCCAGCGCATCGACGCCCTCCACGAGCAGGCTCATCACCGCCGCATCCTCGCGCCCGCTGGGGTGGGTGCTGCGCGAGGCCGGGTAGTAGCCGCGCCGCGTGCCGATGGCCTTGAAGCCGTAGCGCAGGTACAGCGCCCGCGCGCGCTCGTTGCTCTGCCGCACTTCCAGCCACAGCTGGGCGGCGCGCCGTTCGTGGCACACGCCGACCAGTTCGTCGAGCAGGAAGCGCGCATGGCCCTGGTGCTGGAAGGCCGGCGCGACCGTCAGGTTCAGCAGGTGCATCTCGTCGACGCCGGGCATCGCGATGAAGTAGCCCATCATCTCGCCGCGTTCGCCGTAGATGACGCGCGCCACGTAGCCGGCGGCAATCGAGTCGATGAAATTGCCGTGGGTCCAGGGGAATTCATAGGCCTGGCGCTCGATCTCCAGCACCGCGTCGAGCTGGGTGATGCCCATCGGCAGCAGCAGGCGCTTGTCTCGCAGCACCGCACTCATGCTGCCGCCTTCGCTTTCAGCGCCTTGACGTGCTCGCGCTCGGCCGTGGTCTGGGCGACCTTGTCGCGCAGGTAGACCGGCAGCGCCTGCGTCGCATTCATCGCGACGCCCTGGGCCCACAGCTGGGCGGCCAGGCGTGCCAGCGCCTCGGCGCGCGAACGCGGCTCGGGAATGCGCAGCGTGCCGCCCGCCAGCGCCAGCCGTTCGCCGAAGGCGGCCAGTGCCGAGCCGGCGACCGCGCGCACCGGGACCTCGCGCAGCTGCGCGTTGAAGGCCTCGAGGCTCATCAGCGCTGGCGCCTGCGTGGTGGTCCAGCGTTCGCCGCTCCAGGCGTAGCGGCCGGCGTAGATCTCGTCCATGCGCGCATCCATCGCGACGCAGACCTCGGCGAGGCCGGCCTGCGCCCGCGCGTCCTCGGCCACCAGCATCAGGCTGTCGACCGGGATCACCGGCTTGCCGGCGCCGAAGGCCAGGCCCTGGGCCACCGAGCAGGCGGTGCGCAGCCCGGTGAACGCGCCGGGGCCGCTGCCGAAGGCGATGGCGTCGACGTCGGCCAGCGCCAGCCCTTGCCCGGCCAGCAGGGCCATCAGCTCGGGGATCAGCGTGGCCGAGGCCTGAGCGCCGCCGGCGCGGTCGTGTGCGGCCAGCCGCCCGCGGGCGACCACGGCGATGCCCATCGCGTCGGTGGAGGTGTCGAAAGCCAGCAGCGTACCCATGGCCGACAGTCTAAAGCGTGGGGTGCGTGCGATCATCACGCGATGGGGAATGTAGGGAGACGCATCCTGTGCGCGACGCTGGCCGGCCTGTCCGGGGCGGTGTTCGCCGCGCCGCTGCCGGTGGACACCGAGGTCGCGCTGGAGGCCGCCAAGGTGCCGCGCGAGGCCCTGGTGGCCTGGGTGCAGGAGGTCGGCGCCAGCGCGCCGCGGCTGGACTGGCAGGCGCGGCAGCCGGTCAACCCGGCTTCATTGATGAAGCTCGTCACCACCTCGGCCGCACTCGAACTGCTGGGGCCGGCCTGGACCTGGTCGACCCCCGTCTGGCTGCAGGGCACGCTGCGCCAGCCCGGCCCGCGCGGCGTGCTGGACGGCGACCTGGTGATCCGCGGCAGCGGCGACCCGAAGCTGGTGCCCGAGCGGCTGTGGATGATGCTGCGCCGCGTGCGCCAGCTGGGCGTGCACGAGATCCGCGGCGACATCGTGCTCGACCGCAGCGCGTTCCGGCCGTCGTTGCAGGGGCCGGCCGATTTCGACGGCGACCCGCTGCGCCCGTACAACGTGCAGCCCGATGCGCTGCTGCTGAACTACAAGTCGCTGACGCTGACCTTCGCGCCGGACGCGCCGGCCAACGTCGCGCGCGTCACGGCCGACGTGCCGCTGGCCGGCGTGAAGGTCGACGATGCGGTGCCGATGATCGCCGGGCCCTGCGACGACTGGCGCGCGCCGCTGCAGCTGGACGTGAGCGACCCGGGCAAGCTGCGCATCGCCGGCGGGTTCCGCAAGCTGTGCGGCGAGAAGTCGTGGTCGATCGCCTGGCCCGAGCCGCAGCGCTACAACGAGCGCCTGCTGCTCGGGCTGTGGCAGGAGATGGGCGGCAAGCTGGGCGGCCGGGTGCGCGACGGGCTGGCGCCGACCACGCCGCCGAGCTTCGAGCTGGTGTCGCCGCCCTTGGCCGAGGTGATCCGCGACATCAACAAGTACAGCAACAACGTGATGGCGCAGCAGCTGTTCCTGACCTTGGGGCTGACGCAGCGCGGGCTCGGTTCGCCGGAGCTGGCGCGCGAGGTGCTGCGCCAGTGGCTGGCCGAGCGCTATCCCGATGCGGCGCCGGCGGTCACGATCGACAACGGCTCGGGGCTGTCGCGCGATTCGCGCATCACCGCGCAACTGCTGGCGCGCGTGCTGCAGGCCGACTGGGCCGGGCCGGTGATGCCCGAGCTGATGAGCTCGCTGCCGGTCAGCGGGCTCGACGGCACGATGCGCCGCTCGCGCACGACGCTCGGGCGGGCGCACCTGAAGACCGGGTCGCTGAGGGACGTCGCCGGGATCGCCGGGTTCGTGCTGGGGAACAGCGGCCGGCGCTACGTGGTGGTGGCGATCGTCAACCACCCCAACGCGAACGCCGCCCGGCCGGCGCTTGATGCGCTGACGCAGTGGGTGCTCAACGACACCCTCAATTGATCCGGCTCAGAACCGGTAGCCGAGCGACACGTTCGTCGAGATCGGATCCAGCTTGGTGTCGATCGATTGCCCGGTCGACAGCTTGGTCGTCGTCTTCAGGTAGGTCTTGATCACCGAGCCGTCGACGAACCAGTGCTCGTTGAGCTGGTAGCTCAGACCCAGCTGGAACGACGGGCCGAAGGCCGAGTCGACCGACATCGTGGTGGGCGCGCCGCCGGGATTGGTCAGCGCGGTCAGTGCGCCCGAGCCTTCCTCGCCGTAGAAGTGCGCATAGGTCAGGCCGGCGCCGACGTAGGGCCGGAAGGCCGAGCTGGCCTCGAGGAAGCGGTATTGCGCGAACAGCGTCGGCGACACCTGCTTGATCGTGCCCAGCTTGCCGACGCCCGACAGCGCGCCGTCGCCGACCACGTCGTGCTTGTACGGCAGGCCGGCGAAGAACTCCAGCGAGACGTTGTCGGTCAGCATGTAGCCGAGCGTGAAGATGGCCTGCGTGTCGCTCTTCACGTCGACCTGGCTGTTGGGCAGGCTGGGGGCGCTCAGGTCGTCGCTCTTCACCTGCGGCGAGATCTGGTTGGCGCCGGCCTTCACCATCCAGGTGCCGGCCGATTGCGCGAGCGCCGCGCCGCTGCCGAACAGCGCCAGCGCCGCGATCGCAAGGGTCTTGATGCCATGGGTCATGGGAATGTCCTTTGGTGGGCAGGTCGATGGGCGCGGGCTCAGAGCCAGCCGCTTTCGACCATGCGCTTGGCGACGAACTGCGCGAGCAACTGGTAGGCGAACGGCGTCGGGTGCACCGTGTCGGCGAACTCGTAGTGCGACACGTCGCCGGCGATCACCGTGGCCTCGGTGCAGACCAGCGAACTCGCGAACAGCGTCGTCGTCAGCTTGGCCAGGTCGCAGGCCGGCGTCGTCACGTTGGTCAGGCTGTACAGCTGAGGACGGGCCACCTGGTCGCGGCCCTGCGTGTAGGCGTCGACCTCGAGCACGCCGGTGGTGCCGGCCAGCCCGGTGTGCAGCTGGTCGTTGAATGTGGTCACCATCAGGTTGATCAGGCCTTGCACGTCGGCCGTCTGCGAGTAGCCGAGCGGCGTCTGGCTGACGTCCGGCAGGTTCACGACCACCACGTGGGTCGCGCCCTTGGCGAGGATCAACGCCTTGATGTAGCCCGCCAGCTCGGCCCCGGCCTGTCCCATCGCGGTGACGGCCTGCGTCGGCGTGGCCAGGCCGGCACTCACGGCGCCCAGGTTGATGAAGACGTCGTTGCCGCCCGCCATCACCGTCACCAGCTCGGTGCCGCTGAAGCTGCCGCCGACGGCGGTCAGGTGGTTGCCGATCTGCGTGACGACCGGGACGGTCAGCTGGCCGACGTAGCCGCTGGTGTCGTTGGGCAGCAGCGCCTTGTTGCCGGGGCCGACCGGGTTGGTGACGCGCGCGCCGCCCTGGGCGTAGCCGTAGCAACCGGCATGGTTCGCCACGGCCTGTGCGAGGGCCGCGAGTGGGCCCGAAGACTCCAGCCCGGTCTGCGCGGGGCACGGCGCCCCGGTGCCTGCCTGCACGGCCAGCCGCTCGGTCCAGTTCTTCGCCGTCGCGCTGTTGACGGTGTACTTGCCGCCACCGCCGGATGCGGCGACCAGGTTGGTCGTCGCGTAGGTGCCGATATCGCTCAGGCTGTCGCCGAACGACACCATCGCCGTGTACTTGACGCGAGACGACTGGTCGCCGTCACCGCCGCCGCCGCAGGCCGCGAGCAGCAGCGACGCCACCGCCACCGTGCCCCAGGACCGGATGTTCTTCATGCAAACCCCCTTGGTTGAAATCGCTGGCAGCGACTATAGGGGAGGCAACCGCCGGGCGCCTCGTCGGACAAACCCCGGTCGGTGTGTAAAGAATCTAGAAGGGATTGTTGACCGCGCGGCTGGCCGCCATCTGCCCGAGCTGGCTGTGCACGGCCGGGCTGAAGCGCGTGTCGTCGGCCCACAGCCAGGTGCCGGCGCTTGCATCGAGGGTGCCGGAATCGGGCACCTTCTTCAGCGTGGAGACCGTGCAGGCGGGCAGCACCGCCGTCGTCAGGCAGGCGGCGGTGTTGATGTTGACGACCGAGTAGGCGGCCGGGTTGCGCGCCATGTCCCGCAGGCGCTCGTCGAACACCACCAGGCCGACCGACTTGCCACCGTCCTTGACGTCTTCCAGCTTCAGGCGCAACGCGGCGTTGAACTGGAAGCTCAAGGCCGTCAGGAAGGCGGCCCGGCCCGGGTTCGCCACGTCTTCGTTGGCAGCGAACGGCGTCAGGCCCATGTCGGGCGCGGTCGCGACGACCACCTTGGCCCCGAGGTCGGTCATCCGGATGATCTGCGCGCCCAGCGCATTGCCGGCCTGCGAGGCCGCGGCCTGCAGCTCGTCCGAGCCGAGGCCGGGGTACTGCTTGTACAGGTTGAGGATGTCGTTGGCACCGGCCAGCACCGTCACCAGGTCGCTGCTCGACAGCGAGTCGCCCGACGTGAACTGCGTGATCTGCGCGGCCACCGCGGCGACGTCGGCATTGACCTCGGCCTCGTTGAAGGCCGTCACGGTCAGGCTGTTCGGGTTGCATTCCGCGAACACCAGGCCGTAGGTGCCGGCGACGATCTGCGTCCAGATCGCCAAGGTGCCGCAGTCGAGCGCGGTGGTGGGCGTCGCCGGCGTGGTGGTGGTGTCGTACACCACGTTGTTGATGCTGTACTTGGCGCCGGTGCTGGTCATCACGCTGGACTCGTCGCCGAACGTGATCAGGCGCCGCGGCACGAAGCGGTCGATCTGCGTGCCCCCGCCGCACGACGCGAGCAGGGTTGCCGCCAGCAGCGCGGCACCGATGCGCACCCAGGCCTTTTGCTTCGGATCAGCCTTGAACTTCATGAACACTCCAGACAGGAAACGGTGGGGGGTGGGGGCAGGGCTTGCCGGACATCAGGCCGCCGCGGCCCGTTGCAACCGGTCGCGCACGCCATCCCATTCGGGACCGGCGGGCGGCTCTTCCACCCAGATGAGATGCACGCCCTCGGCGTCGAGTTCGCGCAATGCGGAAAAAAGTTCGTGGGCGGCCTGGGCCGGCTGCGCCGGCATGCTGCGGTGGACCAGGCCCCGTGCCGCCTGGGCGGGCACGGTGCGCGAATATACCGCCAGCTTCAGTGTCGAACCACCGAGCATCTGCAACGCCGTATTCAGCATTGGCCCGGTCATCAGGCGCAGCCTGGCGCGCGGCGCATAGTGCGCCTCCAGCGTGCCCGAGGCGCGCGGCGCATCGGCATCGGGGTCGGCCAGCGGCTCGCCCGCCGCGGCCTCGAGCTGCTGGCGCGTCAGCACGCCGGGTCGCAGCAGCACCGGATGGCCGCGCGAGCAGTCGACGATGCTCGATTCGATGCCGACGTCGCAGTCGCCGCCGTCGAGCACCAGCAGCGCGTCGCCGAATTCCTCGACGACGTGCGCGGCGCGCGTCGGGCTGATGCGGCCGAAGCGGTTCGCGCTCGGTGCCGCGATGCCGGRCACGCCGCGCGCCTTGGCCTCGCGCAGCAGCGCCTGCGCCACCGGGTGCGACGGGCAGCGCAGCCC
>NZ_JBFUEB010000194.1:0-6325 GCF_056404395.1 Rhizobacter sp. P2_D12
AGGCCGGGCCGATCAGCGTGACGCCGGCCGGCAGGCCGTCGGCGCGCATCGGGCCGGGCACCGCATGCGCGGCCATGTCGAGCAGGTTGACGAAGTTGGTGTAGTGGCCCAGGCGCTGGTTGGGCTCGAACGGATCGGCCTGCAGCGCCGCCTGCGTCGGGTGGTTGGGCGCGCTCGGCACGGCCAGCACGGCCACCTCCGACCACAGGGCGTCGGCGTAGCGCTGCACCTCGGCCAGCGCGTACTGCGCTGCGAACAGCTCGTGCGCCGCGGGGGCGCGGCCGCGGCGCACGATCTCCGACACGGTCGGGTCGGCACCCGGCGGCTGGCCGTCGAGGAAGCTGCCGACGGCCGCGTAGCGCTCGGCCACCCACGGCCCCTGGTACAGCAGCGCGGCGGCGCGCTGCAGCGGCTCGAAGGGCACCGGCACGAGCCGGCAGCCCTGCGTGCGCAGCTGCTGCAGCGCGGCCTCGAAGGCGGCCTGCGCCTGCGTGTCGCCGAAGAACTCCAGCGGCTCGGGCACGCCGACCGCCAGGCCCTGCAGCGTATCGGTGCGCAGCCGCGGCGCCAGCGCGCTGCGGCTGAACGCATCCTGCGGGTCGGACCCGGCCGCGCGGCTGGCCACCGCCCACGCATCCTCGGGCGTCAGCGCGAAGACCGACACGCAGTCCAGGCTGCGGCAGGCCGGCAGCACGCCGGTCGCCGGCAGCCAGCCCTTGGTCGGCTTCAGCCCGCTGACGTGGCAGAAGCCGGCCGGCACGCGGCCCGATCCGGCGGTGTCGGTGCCGAGCGCGAACGGCACCTGGCCGGTGGCGACGACGTAGGCCGAGCCCGAACTCGACCCACCGCTCACGTACGCCGCATCGAACGGGTTCGGCACCGCGCCGTACGGCGAGCGCGTGCCGACCAGCCCGGTCGCGAACTGGTCGAGGTTGGTCTTGCCGACCGCGATGGCGCCGGCCTCGAGCAGGCGCTGCACGACGGTTGCATGCCGCGCCGCCGGGCCGGTGGCGAAGCCGGGGCAGGCGGCCGTGGTCGGCAGGCCGGCGACGTCGATGTTGTCCTTCACCGCGAACGGCAGGCCGAACAGCGGCTGCCGGTCCCACAGCGCCGCGCCCTCGGCACGCAGGCGCGCGTCGCAGGCCTCGGCCTCGGCCAGCAGGTCGCTCTCCGGACGCACCGAGATCCAGGCCGCGGCCGCATGCCGTGCACGCAGATGCAGCACGCGCTCCATCAGGCGGCGCACCGTCAGGGTGCCTTCGCGCAGCGCCTGCTGCAGTTCACGCAAGGTCCGGGGCTCGAACGACGACATGGAAAGCCACCTCCGAAAGTGAATGCGATCTTGTATGCAAGATGCGAGCCATGGTTTTCCCTGGTGTTGCGTGCGTGCCGATACGCTGTGGTGCGCGTGTTTCATCGGATGCCGCAGGGGTGGGCACGAACGTACACTTTTCGTTTTCCCCACAGCAGTCGCACGCCCCCCATGAAGGCGGATCCCAAGAAGAAGAAAGGCGCCCCGGCGCGCAAGCCCGGCCGTCCCGTGGTGGCCGCGGCGACCGACACCAGCGTCACGCTGCAGATGGTGGCCGACGCGGCCGGCGTGTCGTCGAGCACGGTGTCGCGCATCCTGAACGCCACGGCCAAGGTCAGCCCCGACAAGCAGAAGGCGGTGGATGCCGCGATCGCGCGGCTGGGCTTCATGCCGAACCCGGTGGCGCGCGGGCTGGCCGGCGGGCGCACGCTGAGCATCGGCGTCGTCACGCAGGCGATCGACAGTCCGTTCTACGGCGAGGGCCTGCGCGGCATCGAGGCGGTGCTGGGCGCGGCCGGCTACATGCCGCTGTTCGCGAGCGGCCACTGGACGGCGGCCGACGAGAGGAAGTGCGTCGACCTGCTGCTGTCGCGCCGGGTCGACGGGATGATCGTGTTCACCGGCCGGCTGCCCGACGACAAGCTGGTCGAGGTGGCGCGGCGCGTGCCGACGGTGGTGACCGGGCGCAAGCTGTCGGCGCCGGGGCTGTTCAGCATGAACTTCGCGAACGTCGAGGGCGCGCGCATGGCGACGCGCCACCTGATCGAGCTGGGCCACCGGCGCATCGTGCACATCGTCGGCCCGCGCGAGCATGCCGATGCGCGCGATCGCAAGGAAGGCTACCGCCGCGCGCTGAAGGAGGCCGGCATTCCCTACGACGCGTCGCTGGTGGTGCAGGGCAACTTCGCCGAGGCGGGTGGGCTGAAGGCGGTGAGCGAGCTGTTCGAGGCGCGCAAGGATTTCAGCGCGATCTTCGCGGCCAACGACCAGACGGCCTACGGCGCCGCGCTGGCGCTGTACCGGCGCAACCTGCGCATCCCCGAGGACGTGGCGCTGGTCGGGTTCGACGACCTGGCGGGTTCGCAGTATGCGATCCCGCCGCTGACGACCATCCGCCAGCCGGTGTACCAGCTGGGCGAGCTGGCGGCGACGGCGGTGCTGGCGATGCTGCGCGGCGAGGCGCCGCAAAGCGAGTTGCCGCCGCCCGTGCTGGTGACGCGCGAATCGACGCGGCGCCTGCGCCGGTGAGGGGCGGCATGCTGGGGTGGCTGAGGCGTTTCGCGAGAGCGAAGGCCGGCGAGACGCCGGCCGTCGACCGTGCCGACCTCGCGGCATGGCGGGCGCAGGCCGACGAGGCGCTGAAGCGCGGCGACCTGGCCGCGGCGGCCGACGGCTACGAGCGCGTGCTGGCCAGCGACGGCGCCGACGCATCGGCACTGACCAGCCTGGGTTTCGTGCGGCTGCAGCAGGGACGCATGGCGCAAGCCGCCAGCCTGCTGGCCGCGGCCAGCCGCGACGACAGCGTCGCCCACGACGCGCTGTTCATGCTGGGTTCGATGCACGAGCAGGTCGGCGACCTGGCGGCGGCGATCGATCACTTCAGGCGCGCGATCGAGAAGGCGCCGCGCTTCGACGTCGCGATCACGTCACTGGCACGCGTGCTGGTTCGCGATGGTCAACGCGGTGCGGCGCGTGCGCTGCTCGATGAGGCCGCCGGCCAGACCCCGGGCTTTGCCGACCATCACCTGCTGCTCGGCCGCATCGCGCTGGACGAGGGCCGGCTGGAGGATGCGGTGGCTGCGCTCGAGAAGGCCGTCGAGCTCGACCCGACCCAGGCGCAGGCGCTGCGCGAACTGGGCAACGCCCGCCATGCACTGGGCCGGCTGCAGGGCGCAGCCGATGCGCTGCAGGCGTCGCTGGCGCTGGATCCCTCGAGCGCGGTGACCTGCAGCAACCTCTCCAGCATCCTGCTCCGGCAGGGCCATCCCGACGCTGCGGTGCGGGCGGGCCGGCAGGCCATCGCGCTCGACGCGACGCTGGCCGGTGCACACAACAACCTGGGGGCCGCACTGGTCGAACTGCAGCGCGCACAGGAGGCCTTGCCTTGCTTCGAAACCGCGCTGGCCCTGAAGCCGGACTCTGCCGACGCGGCCGTCAACCTGGCGCAGGCGCTGGGCATGCTCAAGCGGCGCGACGAATCGCATGCCGCCCTCGAGCGAGCGATGGCCATCGACGACAGCGCCGACTGGCTGTACGGCACCTGGCTGCACGGCCGCATGGGCGCCTGCGACTGGACCGACCTGCCCGCGCGGTTTGCAGAACTTGCCCGCCGCATCGACCGCGGCGAGCGCGCGACGACGCCCTGGCCCGCCTTGCCGGTGCCGCTGTCGGCTGCGCAGCAGCTGGCGGTCACGACACGCTACAGCGCGTCGAAGGGCTGGCCGGACGTGCCGCGGCCACCCGCCCATGGCCGCCGCGAGCGGACCCGGATCGGCTACTTCTCTGCCGATTTCCACCAGCATGCCACGGCCTACCTGACCGCCGAACTGTTCGAGCGACACGACCGCTCGCGCTTCGAAGTGGTGGCCTTCTCGTATGGCCCACGCTCGCAGGACCCGATGCGCCAGCGGCTGGAGCGAGCCTTCGACCGCTTCATCGACGTGCGGGATCTCGACGATGCACAGGTGGTGCAGCGCTCGCGCGAGCTCGAGATCGACATCGCGGTCGACCTGAAGGGCTATACCCAGGACTGCCGCACCGGCATCTTTGCCGCTCGTGCGGCGCCGCTGCAGGTCAGCTACATCGGCTATCCGGGTTCGATGGGCGCGGGCTTCATCGACTACCTGCTGGCCGATGCGACGGTGGTGCCGCCGGGCAGCGCGATCCAGCAGGCCTGCAGCGAGAAGGTGGTTTTCCTGCCGGACTGCTACCAGGCCAACGACTCGAAGCGGCCCATTGCGCCATTGCGCTCGACGCGCGCCGACGTCGGGCTGCCGCAGGCCGCGTTCGTGTTCTGCTGCTTCAACAACAACTACAAGATCACGCCTGACATCTTCGACGCCTGGATGCGCGTGCTGCAGGCCGTGCCGGGCAGCGTGATGTGGCTGCTGCAGGACAACGACATCGCGGCCGCCAACCTGCGCCGCGAGGCGTTGGCCCGCGGCGTGGACCCCGAGCGCCTGGTCTTCGCGCCGCGCGTGGCGATGCCGGACCACCTGGCACGGCACGGGCATGCCGACCTGTTCCTGGACACGCTTCATTTCAATGCCCACACGACCGCCAGCGATGCCTTGTGGGCCGGCCTGCCGCTGGTGACCTGCGCGGGCGCGACGTTTGCCGCACGCGTGGCCGCCAGCCTGCTGCGAGCCTGTGGCCTGGCCGAACTGGTGGTGGACAACCTGCACGACTACGAGCAGCTGGCGGTGCGGCTGGCCGGCGATCCGCAGCAACTGGCGCAGCTGCGCCGCCGCCTGGCCGACAACCGCTCGTCCTGCCCGCTCTTCGATGCCGGACGGTTCACGCGCGGCGTCGAGCAGGCCTATGCCGCGATGATGGACCGCCTGCACGCGGGGCTTGCACCCGACCACCTCGTGGTCGCCGGCGAGCCGGATGACGCCAGTGGTAACGGTTCCACACACGATCGACACGGCGTGTCCTCCCATCGTCCGGGCGAATGAGATCCATTGGCTGGGGGAGGGGATGACGCGCCGCTTTGTGTCAGTGGAATCGCTTCCGGACGGCGCCCTGGGACGGTGCGCTTCCTGCTTGCTCCCGTGATCGTGGTTCGTTGAACACTTCGACACAGGGACAGTGATGAGCGAGAAGATCTTCAAGAGGGYGCGGCTGGTGGCACTGGCCGCCTGCGTGGCATTGGTGGCTTGCGGTGGCGCGAAGGACGGCGACGAGGGCGCTGCGGCACCTGCACCGACGGGCAACAATCCGCCTGCTCCTGCTCCTGCTCCTGCTCCTGCTCCTGCTCCTGCTCCTGCTCCTGCTCCTGCTCCTGCTCCTGCACCGGCACCGGCACCGGCACCGGCACCGGCACCCGCACCCGCACCCGCCCCTGCGCCCGCACCGGCTCCTGCGCCGACCGCCGCCTTGTTGAACCTCCCGATCGAAGTGCTCGGCGCCGGCGCTCCCGATGCGCCCACCATCGTCGCGACCGACCTGGCGCTCGACGCCAACGCCGTCGCGCAGGCCACGCAACTCGCGGTGCAATGCCACCGCTGCGGCTTCTACAACTCGCCCGAGTACCAGGCGCTCAGCAAGCCGGTGACCCAGGTCGCCGGCAGCCTGCGCATCGTCGGCGCGCAGAACGGCGCGGCGGCGCCGTGGATCGACATCGGCGACGCCACCGTCGCGTTGCCCGACGTCGAGCGCTTGCACGGGGGCGTCAATGGCGGCCTGCTGACCATCCGCTTCAGCGTGCCCATCGACGCGACCACGCGTGGGCGGCTGCTCGCGTCGGCCGGCAACCGTGTCGAGTTCCGCTTCAACGGCACCGATGGCAGCTCCAACGGCTACCGCATCCTCGACCTGCAGCTGCAGGACGCGAGCGGCAAGAACCTGCTCTCGATGCCGCGCCAATGGGCCGACATCGGCGCCGAGAAGGAGGCAGGCCGCACCTGGACGGCCGACGCCACCGCCGGCCAGGCCTTGTGGAGCGGGCAGAACCTGCTGAAGAAGTCGCCGATCGTCAACACGACGATCCGCGCCGCCTGCTCGTCGTGCCATGCGAGCGATGGCCGCGACCTGCAGTACTTCAACTTCTCCAACAACGCCATCGTGCAGCGCTCGCGCTTCCACGGGCTGAGCGAAACGCAGGGCCGGCAGATCGCCGCCTACCTGCGTGCCGCGCTGTACCCCAAGGTGCCGCACGTCGCGCAGGCCACGCCGTGGAACCCGCCGTACCAGCCGGGCCCCGGGCTGGACAGCCGGCCGATCGTCGAATGGGCGGCCGGTGCCGGCATCGATGCGGTGCTGCCGGACGCCAAGTCCTTCGTCAACGTGTTC
>NZ_JBFUEB010000195.1:0-6309 GCF_056404395.1 Rhizobacter sp. P2_D12
CAGGCCAAGCCGGGGCTGGAGCTGATGCAGCAGGGGCTGGCCAAGGGCACGAAGCGCCCGGACGATGYGAAGCTGCATCTGGCGATCGCGCAGCTGGCGGCGGGCGACCACGCCAAGGCCGCGGCCGGCTTCAAGACCGTGCAGGGCAATGATGGCACGGCCGACCTGGCGAGGCTGTGGGCCCTCTACGCCAGGCGCAAGTAGCCCGGATGCCAATCCGGGAAGCGTCGGCCACGCCGCTCCCGGATTGCGCTGCGCTCCATCCGGGCTACTTCGGCGCGAGGCGGATGGCGCCGTCCAGGCGAATGACTTCGCCGTTCAACATCTCGTTCGTGATGATCTGGTGCACCAGCTTCGCGTAGTCCGCGGGCGTGCCCAGGCGGCTCGGGAAGGGCACGCCGGCGGCCAGCGCATCCTGCACCTCCTGCGGCATGCCGAACAGCATCGGCGTGCCGAAGATGCCCGGCGCAATCGTCATGTTGCGGATGCCGTTGCGCGCCAGGTCGCGCGCGATCGGCAGTGTCATGCCGACGATGCCGCCCTTCGAGGCCGAATAGGCGGCCTGGCCGATCTGCCCGTCGTAGGCCGCGACGCTGGCCGTGGAGACCAGCACGCCCCGCTCGCCGGTCGATTCGGGCGCGTTGCGGCTCATCGCCTCGGCCGCGAGCCGGATCATGTTGAAGCTGCCGACCAGGTTGACGGTCACCGTCTTCGCGAACACCGCGAGAGGATGCGCCCCATCCTTGCCCACCGTCTTCACCGCCGGCGCGATGCCGGCGCAGTTGACCAGGCCCATCAGCTTGCCGGCCGCGGTGGCCGCTGCGACCGCGGCCTGGCCGTCGGCCTCCTGGCTGACGTCGCAGCGCACGAAGACGCCGCCGAGTTCCTTCGCGACCGCCTCGCCCTTGTCGGCCTGCAGGTCGGCGATCACGACCTTGCCGCCGTGGGCCGCGAGCATGCGCGCCGTCCCTTCGCCGAGGCCCGAGGCCCCGCCGGTCACGATGAAGACCTTGCCTGCGATGTCCATGCGTCGCGCTCCGTTACTTCAGCGCGTCCAGCGCGCGCCCGGTGATCTCGTCGACCGTGCCGGTGCCCGAGATCTTGCGGTATTTCGGTGCGGCGGCATCGCCGGTGGCGGCCCAGCCGGCGTAGTAGTCGACCAGCGGCCGCGTCTGCTTCTGGTAAACGTCGAGGCGCTTCTTGACCGTCTCTTCCATGTCGTCGTCGCGCAGGATCAGCTCGTCGCCGGTGACGTCGTCGCGGCCCGCGACCTTGGGCGGGTTGAACTTCAGGTGGTAGCTGCGGCCGGAGGCCGGGTGCACGCGGCGGCCGCTGATGCGCTCGATGATGGCCGCGTCGGGCACGTCGATCTCGAGCACGAAGTCGAGCTTGACGCCGGCCGCCTTCATCGCATCGGCCTGCGGGATCGTGCGCGGGAAGCCGTCGAACAGGAAGCCCTTTGCGCAATCGGGCTGCGCGATGCGTTCCTTGACGAGGCCGATGATGATGTCGTCGCTGACCAGGCCGCCGGCGTCCATCACCTTCTTGGCGGCCACGCCCAGCGGCGTGCCGGCCTTGACGGCCGCGCGCAGCATGTCGCCGGTGGAGATCTGCGGGATGCCGAACTTCTGGCAGATGAACGCCGCTTGCGTGCCCTTACCGGCGCCTGGGGCGCCCAGCAGAATCAGTCTCATCAGTCTTCCTCGATTTATGGGATTTGTGGCCTCGGCAGCGGCGGGCGCAGGCACGGGCTTTTCGCGTCGAGAATAGCATGCGACCCCCTGCGCGAAGCTGACGCGGAACAGGCCGCGCGAGGCCCGCGCCTCGGGGTTTTCACCCGCCCGTCAGCCGATCAGCGCGCGCACCCGCTCCAGGTCTTGCGGCGTGTCCACGCCCGGGCCGGGGCGTGCCGCGCTGACGTGCACCGCGATGCGGTGGCCGTGCCACAGCACGCGCAGCTGCTCCAGCGATTCGACCTGCTCCAGCGGACAGGGCGGCAGCTTCGGGAAATCCCTCAGGAAGCCGGCACGGTAGCCGTAGAGGCCGATGTGGCGCAGCGGGGCCGGCGACGCCGACAGCGCCTCGATGCCGGCCGCATAGCCGTCGCGCCACCACGGGATCGGCGCGCGCGAGAAATACAGCGCCCGGCCTGCGCCGTCGAGCACCACCTTGACGACGTTCGGGTTGCGCATCTCGTCGACGCTGTCGATCGCATGCGCGGCGGTGCTCATCGGGCAGTCGGGCTGCGACAGCAGCAGCGCGGCGCAGGCGTCGACCAGCGCCGGATCGATCAGCGGTTCGTCGCCCTGCACGTTGACGACCAGGTCGGTGGCCGCCAGGCCCAGCTGCGCGCAGGCCTCGGCCAGCCGGTCGCTGCCGGTCGGGTGGTCGGTGCGGGTCAGCACGCAGGCGACGTCGTGGGCGCGGCAGGCCGCGACGATCTCGGCGTCGTCGGCCGCGACCACCACCTGCTGCGCGCCCGACAAGGCCGCACGGCGGGCGACGCGCACGATCATCGGCAGCCCGCCGATGTCGGCCAGCGGCTTGCGCGGCAGCCGCGTCGACTGCAGCCGTGCCGGTACCAGGACGGTGAAGCTCACGCAGCGCTCCCGGCGCCGGTGGCGGTGTCGAGCGAGCGCGCCTCGGCCTCGAGCATGATCGGCATGCCGTCGCGCACCGGGAAGGCCAGGCGGTCGGCGTTGCAGACGAGTTCGTGCACCGCATCCTGCGGCGGGCGCTTGTGTTCGAGCGGGCCCTTGCACAGGGGGCACACCAGCAGTTCCAGCAGTCGGGTGTCCATCGGATGTCCTTGGTTCAGTGGCGGGCAGGCAGCAGCGCGAGCAGTTCGGCTTCGAACGCGGCCGGCAGCTGGAAGTCTAGCGTCGCGACCCACACGCGGCTGCCGCCCAGGCGGCCCGGATCGAGCTTGACGGCGTCTTTCTCGGTGACGATGACGTCGGTGGTGCCGGCCGGCCACGGCAGCGTGGCGAAGTCGTGGTGGTCGGGCAGGGCCAGCTCGGAAATCTCGAGCCCGGCTTCGCGCAGCATGTCGAAGAAGCGCTGCGGGTGGGCCAGGCCCGCAGCGGCGAGGAGAGGGCGGCCGCGCAGGTCGGCAGCGTCCGTCGTCGGATCGCCATGGCGCCACGCTTGCAGCGACGCGAAACGCGCGAGGCGGCGCCCCACCACGTGGCCGGGCCAGCGCGTCGACGGCTGCGGTGCGTTGTACAGCACGACGCTGCGCGCTGGCGGTGCGGCCGGCATCGGCTCGCGCAACGGGCCGGCCGGCAGCAGCCAGCCGTTGCCGGCGCCGCGTTCGTCGAACACGATGACCTGCGCGTCGCGCGCCAGCGGCAGGTGCTGCAGGCCGTCGTCGCAGACGATCACGTCGACTTCCGGGCGCACCTCGAGCAGGCGGCGGCCCGCGAGCGCGCGCCGCCGTCCCACCACCACCGGTGCCCCGGAACGCCGGCGCATCAGCAGCGGTTCGTCGCCGCTGGCAGCGGGGGGGGTGTCGGGCGTGACGAGCAGGATGTCGTCGGCATCGCTGCGCCCGTAGCCGCGCGACACGATGCCGGGCGTCCAGCCGTGCCGGCGCAGCAGCTCGACGACCGCGAGGCAGGTGGGGGTCTTGCCGGCGCCGCCGGCGATCAGGTTGCCGACGACGATCACCGGGACCGGCAGCCTGTCGATCCGGCGCCAGCCGCGGTGGAACGTGGCGCGGCGCAGCGCGACGATCGCGCCGTGCAGCCAGGCCAGCGGCAGCAGCACCCGCGCGAGCGCGCCGCGCGCCAGCCAGGCGCGTTGCAGGCGAAGGGCGAGGGGCACGGGGACGGCGGCAGGCCGCTCAGCGGCCCTCGCCACCTTGCGAGGTCTGCGCGGCGAAGGTCAGGCGTGCCAGGCCGGCGCGGCGCGCGGCGTCCATCACCGTGACCACCGACTGGTGCGACGAGGCCGCATCGGCCGAGACGATGATGATCGCGTCCTTGGCGCCTTCGGACGCCGCCAGCAACTCTGCCGTCAGCAGCTCGACGTTGCGGCCTTCCAGCGTCTTGCGGTTCACCGCGTAGCGCCCTTCGGCCGAGATCGCGACGATGACTTCCTTGTTGTTCTCGCGCGGTTTGTCCGCATCGGCCACCGGCAGGCTGACCTGCAGCTCGGTGAACTTGGAGTAGGTCGTCGACAGCATCAGGAAGATCAGGATCACCAGCAGCACGTCGATGAACGGGATCAGGTTGATCTCGGGTTCCTCGGGATGGTGCTTGCGGAACTTCATCGCCATCGTCCTTCAGCCGGCCTTGCGCACGGCGGTGAAGCGCATCAGGTGCGGCACCATGCGCTCGGCGGCCTGTTCCATCTCGAGCGTGTAGGCATCGATCAGGCCGCGGAAGTAGCGGTACGCGATCAGCGACGGGATCGCGATCATCAGGCCGAAGGCGGTGTTGTACAGCGCCACCGAGATGCCGTGCGCGAGCAGCGCCGGGTTGCTGCCGCCGGTGGGCGCCTGCGAGCCGAAGATCTCGATCATGCCGATCACCGTGCCCATCAGGCCCAGCAGCGGCGCGGCCGAGGCGATGGTGCCCAGCGTGTTGAGAAAGCGCTCCATCTTGTGGACCGCCGTGCGGCCGGCCGATTCGAAGGCGCCGTGCAGGGTGTCCTGGTTGATGCGCGGGTCGGCGATGATCGCGCGCAGCCCGGTGGCCAGCACCTGGCCCAGCAGCGAGTTGTCGGCCAGCTTGTTGACGACGTCGGCGGCGGGCAGGTGGGCCCGCGTGACCGAGATGACTTCATCGAGCAGGCGCGGCGGGGCGATGCGGGCGGGCCGCAGGCTCGACAGCCGCTCGATGATCAGTGCCAGTGCGATGACGGAGCACAGCAGCAACGGGTAAATCGGCCATCCGGCGGCTTGTATGATCGAAAACAATCCGGTCCCTCTCTGCTGTTTTTTGGACGCGCGATTATGGCCCCAAGCCAGCCCTCCGAGGCGCAACCGCATGTTCGCCGGTCGGTGGTCGCTGTACTACGGAACGACTACATCCGCTGTTCGCCCGGACTCGCGCCACCGGTCCACCGCAACTGTGGATAACTTTGTGGGCAACCGGTCGGTGACAGCGCCAAAGCCGCGCCAAGTCTGGCTCTGCTTCAGATTGCTCAAACTTTAGGCATGAAAAATACATTGCAAATCAATGACTTAGGTAATTGTGAATGCGGTGTGACAGCCGATTCGCCGCGCCAGCCCTTGTTTGACGGGCTTGTGGAGTTCTCGACCCGCATGAACGCTGGGTTTGCCCATGTTTGAGCGGTCCGTGCCGCGGGGCGAGCGCATGGTGTGGTCGGTCGCCGGGCTGGTGAACGCGGTGGCCGATGCGTTGTCGGCCCGCTTCGGCGCGTGCGTGGTGCAGGGCGAGCTGTCGGGCTTCTCGCGCGCTGCGAGCGGGCACTGCTACTTCAGCCTGAAGGATGCGGAGGGGCAGCAGGCGATGATCCGCTGCGCGATGTTCCGCCGTGCGGCCAGCCTGGTGGCCTTCAGCCCGGCGGATGGGCAGCGTGTGGAAATCCGTGGCCGGATCGCGGTGTACGAGCCGCGCGGCGAGCTGCAGTTCGTCGTCGAATCGATGCAGCAGGCGGGTGCGGGCGCGCTGTACGAGCAGTTCCTGCGCTTGAAGGCACGACTCGAGAGTGAAGGCTTGTTCGACCCGGCCCGCAAGCGGCCTCTGCCCAGCCACCCGCGCCGGCTGGGCGTCGTCACCTCGGCGTCGGGCGCGGCCTTGCACGACGTGCTGACCGCGCTGGCGCGCCGCGCGCCGCACGTCGGCGTGGTGATCTACCCCAGCCTGGTGCAGGGCGCCGACGCGCCGGCGGCGCTGGTGCAGGCGCTGGGCCAGGCCGCGGCGCGTGCCGAGGTCGATGCGCTGATCGTGTGCCGCGGCGGCGGGTCTCTCGAAGACCTGTGGGCCTTCAACGACGAGCGGGTCGTGCGGGCGATTGCCGCCAGCCCGCTGCCGACGATCTGCGGCGTCGGCCACGAGACCGACGTGACGCTGGCCGATTTCGCCGCCGACCTGCGCGCGCCGACCCCGACGGCCGCGGCGGAGCTGGCGGCGCCGCCGACACGCGAACTGGCCGAGACGCTGGCGGCCTTCGCGACGCTGATGCAGCGCCGCGTGCACCACGTGCTGGACCAGCAGGCGCAGCTGATCGATCGCGCGGCGCTGCGGCTGGCGCGGCCCGGGCAGGGCGTGCGCGCGACGGCGCAGCGCTTGCTGGGCCTGGCGCACCGGCTGCAGGGTGGGGCGCGCCGCGGCCTGCAGG
>NZ_JBFUEB010000196.1:0-6152 GCF_056404395.1 Rhizobacter sp. P2_D12
GCGTGGCCTTGCGCGGCAGCGCGCGCCACGCGCCGCGCCTGCTGCGGCGCCCGCAGGCCGCGGCCGTGCGTGCACAGCGCCTCGAGGTGGCGCGTGCGGGCACGCTCGACGGTCTCGCGCTGAAGCCGCTGGCGTCGCGCGCACTGAAGCCGAACGAGCTGCGCATCCAGGTGCACGCCGCCGGGCTGAACTTCCGCGACGTGCTGCTCGCGCTCGGCGTCTACCCCGGCAGCGGCATCCCGCTCGGTGCCGAATGCGCCGGTGTCGTCGGCGAGGTCGGTACCGCGGTCGAAGGCTGGCGTGTCGGCGAGCGCGTGTTCGGCTTCGTGCACGACAGCATGGGCAGCGAGGCCATCGCGCCGGCGGCCTTCGTCGCGCGCATCCCGCCGGGCCTGTCGGACGAGCAGGCGGCGGCCTTGCCGGTGGCCTTCCTGACGGCGCACCACGGCCTGTTCACCCTCGCCGGCCTGCAGCGCGGCCAGCGCGTGCTGGTGCATGCCGGGGCCGGCGGCGTCGGGCTGGCGGCGGTGCAGCTTGCGCTGCGCGCCGGTGCCGAGGTCTACGCGACGGCCGGTTCGCCCGAGAAGCGCGCCCACCTGCTGGCGATGGGCGTGCGCGCGGTGATGGATTCGCGCAGCACCTCGTTCGCCGCCGAGCTGATGCGCGCCACCGGCGGGGCCGGCGTCGACGTGCTGCTCAATTCGCTGGCCGGCGAGTTCATCCCGGCCGGCCTCGGCGTCGTCGCGCGCGGCGGCTGGTTCCTCGAACTCGGCAAGCGCGACATCTGGACGGCCGATGCGGTGGCGCAGCGCCACCCCGGCCTGCACTACCAGCCCTACGACCTGGGCGAGGCGGCCTACGCCGAGCCGCGCCTGCTGCGCCCGATGCTGGTCGAGCTGCAGGCCGGCCTGCAGGACGGCAGCCTGGAGCCGCTGCCGGTCACGGTGTTCGACTTCGCGCACGCGGCCGACGCCTTCCGCCACATGGCACAGGCGCGGCACATCGGCAAGATCGTGCTGCGGCTGCCGGCCTCATCGGCCTTCGACGTGCAGGCCGGCGCCAGCTACCTGGTCACCGGTGGCCTGGGCGCGCTCGGCCTGCACACCGCGCGCTGGCTGCAGCGCGCGGGCGCCCGCCACCTGGCGCTGCTGGGCCGGCACGCGCCGTCCGCCGAGGCGGCGCAGGCGGTGCGCGAGCTCGAAGCCGCCGGCGTCGCGGTGCGCTGCTTCGCGGCCGATGCCGGCGATGCCGCGGCGCTGCGCACGGTGCTGGCCCGCATCGCCGCCGAGATGCCGCCGCTGCGCGGCATCGTGCACGCGGCCGGCACGCTGGACGACGGCATCGCGCTGCGCCAGGACTGGCCGCGCTGTGCCGTGGTGCTGCACAACAAGGCGCGTGCCGCCCAGCAGCTGCACGAGCAGACGCGCACGCTGCCGCTGGACTTCTTCGTGATGTACTCCGCCGCCGGCCTGCTGCTCGGTGCGCCGGGGCAGTGCGCCTATGCGGCGGCGAACGCCGAGCTCGACGCGCTGGCCCGGTTGCGCCGCACGCAGGGCCTGCCGGCCCTCAGCGTGGCCTGGGGCGCGTGGGCGCAGGGYGGCATGGCGACGCGGCTCGCGGCCACCGGCCACGACCCGTGGCGCGAGCGCGGCCTGGCGCAGATCGAACCGG
Source organism: Rhizobacter sp. P2_D12 (assembly GCF_056404395.1). Lineage (NCBI taxonomy): Bacteria > Pseudomonadati > Pseudomonadota > Betaproteobacteria > Burkholderiales > Sphaerotilaceae > Rhizobacter > Rhizobacter sp. P2_D12. The sequence goes on from NZ_JBFUEB010000196.1 coordinate 1,672, forward strand.
CGCAGGGCTTCGAGCGCCTCGAGCAGCTGCTGCGCGAGCGCGCGGTGCATGCCGCGGTGCTGCCGATCGACTGGCCGCGTTTCATCGCCAGCCTGCCGGCCGGCGTCGATCCGGCCTTCTTCGACGGGCTGGTGCAGCGTGCCGCGGCGCCCGCACCGGCCGCGGCCGAATCGTCGGTGCTGTCGCGCCTGCAGGCCACGCCGGCCGGGCAGCGCGCCGCGGCGCTGGCCGCGCACCTCGCCGAACGCGCGCTGCACGTGCTGGGCCTGGATGCCGGCACGCCGGTCGACCCGAAGACGCCGCTGAAGGACCTGGGGCTGGATTCGCTGATGGCAGTCGAGCTGCGCAACGCCTTGACGCGCTCGATCGGCAAACCGCTGTCGGCGACGCTGCTGTTCGACTACCCGACGGTGGCCGCGCTGACGGCGCAGTTGATGCGCGTGCTCGACCTTGCCGAGCCCGCGGCCGTCGACAAGACGCCCGACACCACGCCGCAGGACCTGAGCGAGCTCAGCGACGAACAGGCCGAAGCCCTGCTGCTGCAAGAACTGGGGAGTTCCCGATGACCGACCCGCGCGATGAAGCGCTGAGCCCCGTCAAGCGCGCCCTGATCGAGATCCGCGAGCTGAAGGACCGGCTCGCGCGCTCGAACGCCGCGCTGCACGAACCGATCGCGATCGTCGGCATGGCGATGCGCCTGCCCGGCGGCGTCGTCGATGCCGAAGGCTTCGCCGAGCTGCTGTGGTCCGGCACGGATGCCATCGGCCCGATCCCGCCGGAGCGCTGGAACCTGGACGCGCTGTACGACGCCGACGCCGATGCGCCGGGCAAGATGACGACGCGCTTCGGCGGCTTCGTCGACGCGGTCGACCGCTTCGATGCCGAGTTCTTCGGCATCTCGCCGCGCGAGGCCGCCAGCATGGACCCGCAGCAGCGCATGCTGCTCGAAGTGGCCTGGGAAGCGCTGGAAGACACCGGCATCGCGCCCGCCGAACTGGGTGCGACGCCGCTCGGCCAGCGCACCGGCGTCTACGTCGGCATCTGCAACAACGACTACGGCCGTGCGCTGTACCGCCACGCCGAGCTGATCGATCCGTATTTCGCGACCGGCAATGCGGCGAGCGTCGCATCGGGCCGCCTGTCGTACCTCCTCGGCGTGCAGGGGCCGGCGGTGGCGGTCGACACCGCGTGCTCGTCGTCGCTGGTCGCGCTGCACCTGGCCTGCCAGGGCTTGCGGCTGGGCGAATGCGGCATGGCGCTGGCCGGCGCGGTGAACCTGATCCTGACGCCGGAGATGAACATCAACTTCTCGAAGGCGCGGATGATGGCGCCGGACGGACGCTGCAAGACCTTCGACGCGGCCGCCGACGGCTACGTGCGCGGCGAGGGCTGCGCGGTGCTGGTGCTGAAGCGGCTGGCCGACGCGCAGGCCGCGGGCGACCGCGTGCTGGCCGTGGTGCGCGGCAGCGCGATGAACCAGGACGGCCGCAGCGGCGGGCTGACCGCGCCGAACGGCCCGGCGCAGGAGGCGGTGATCCGCGCCGCGCTGGCCGCCGCCCAGGTCGACGCGCGCCAGATCGGCTACGTCGAGGCGCACGGCACCGGCACGCCGCTCGGCGACCCGATCGAGCTGGGCGCGCTGGCCGCGGTGCTCGGCCGCGGGCGCGATGCGGCGCAGCCGCTGCAGGTCGGCTCGGTCAAGACCAACATCGGCCACCTCGAGGCGGCGGCCGGCCTCGCGGGGCTGATCAAGGTGGTGCTGGCCCTGCAGCGCCGACAGATCCCGCCCCACCTGCACTTCCAGGCCGGCAACCCGCACATCGACTGGAACTGGCCGGTGCAGGTGCCGACGGCATCGACCGACTGGCCCGAGATCGACGGCCGCCGGCTGGCCGGCGTCAGCTCGTTCGGCTTCAGCGGCACCAATGCGCACGTGATCGTCGAAGCCGCGCCGGCCGCATCGCTGGCCGCGCCGCCCGTCACGCTGCAGCGGCCGACCCACCTGCTGGCGCTGTCGGCGCGCGACGACGCGGCGCTGGCCGACCTGGCGCGCCGCCACGAGGCCCGGCTGCTGCAGGGCGAGGAGACCGAGGAGGCGGCCGACCTGTGCTTCAGCGCCAACGCCGGCCGCTCGCATTTCTCGCACCGGATGGCGGTGACGGGTGCGAGCCTGGATGAATTGCACGCCGGCGTGGCCGCCTTCCTGGCTGGCCGCGACGACCCGGCGGTCGCGCGCGGCCAGGTCGAAGGCGCGGTGCGTCCGCAGGTCGCCTTCCTGTTCACCGGGCAGGGCGGCCAGTACGCCGGCATGGGCCGGCAGCTGTACGACAGCTCGCCGGTGTTCCGCGAGGTGCTGGATGCCTGCGACGCGGCGTCGCGTCCGCACCTGCCGCGTTCGCTGCTCGACGTGATCTTCACGCCGGCCGGCAGTGCCTCGCCGATCAACGAGACCGCGTGGGCGCAGCCGGTCAACTTCGCGATCGAGGTTGCACTGGCCACGCTGTGGCGCTCGTGGGGCATCGAGCCTGTCGCGCTGGTGGGGCACAGCCTGGGCGAGTACGCGGCGGCCTGCGTGTCGGGCATGCTGTCGCTCGAGGACGGGCTGCGCCTGGTCATCGAACGCGGCCGGCTGACGCACGAACTGCCGGCCGATGGTGCGATGGCGGCGGTGTTCGCCGCCGAGGCCGTGGTGCAGGCGGAGCTGGCGCACGGGCCGTCCGCGCTGACCATCGCGGCCTACAACGGGCCCGAGCACTTCGTCATCAGCGGCCCGCGCAGTGCGGTCGAGGCCGCGTCGCAGCGGCTCGAAGTACAGGGCGTGCGCGTCAAGCTGCTGCGCGTGCCGCATGCGGCGCACTCGGCACTGATCGAGCCGGTGCTGCCGGCCTTCCGCCGCGTGCTGGAGACCGTCACGTTCAACGCACCGCGCATCGCGCTGGTGTCCAACGTCACCGGCGCGCCGGCCGGGCTGGCCGAGGTCGGCAACGCCGACTACTGGCTCACGCACATGCGGCAGCCGGTGCGTTTCGCGCAGGCGCTGCAAGGCCTGCTGGCGCAGGGCATCACGCACTTCGTCGAGGTCGGGCCGCACCCGGTGCTGCTGGGCATGGGCGCCGAATGCGCCGCGGGTGCCGAGGTCGAATGGCTGCCGTCGCTGCACCGCGAACGTGCCGACTGGACCGACCTGCTGGCCAGTCTGCAGCGGCTCTACGTGTCGGGCGCCGAGGTCGACTGGGCCGCGTTCGATGCGCCGTACGCGCGCCGCCGCGTCGCGCTGCCGACCTACCCGTTCCGCGCGCGCCGGCACTGGATGGACGTCGTCGGCGAAGCGCCTGCGGCCCCGGTCGATGCAGGGCAGCGCTGGCAGCGCGTCAGCAGCGCGCTGGCGCGCCAGGCCGAGCGCGGCCCGCTGGACCTGAACGCGGCGTCGTACCCGGCGAAGTGGGAGTGCCTGGCCCGCATCACCACGGCGCACGCGGCGCACGCGCTGCGCGAGGCCGGGCAGTTCGCCGCGGCTGGCGAGGCGCAGACGCTGGACGGGCTGATGCAGCGCAGCGGCATCGGCGCGAGCTACCGGCACCTGGTGTCGCGCTGGATGGACAGCCTGGTCGAGGCCGGGCAACTGCGCCGCGACGGCGAGCGCTTCGTCGCCGACCGCGCGCTGGCCGAGCCGCCGCTGGCCGCGCTGTGGGCCGAGGCGGAGCGCCTGTTCGTCGACAACCAGCCGCTGCTCGCCTACGTGCGCCACTGCGGCGCGCTGGTGGCGCCGGTGCTGCTGGGCCGCGAAAGCCCGCTCGAGACGCTGTTCCCGCAGGGCTCGTTCGAGCTGGCCGAGAACCTCTACGAGCGCTCGGCGACGATGCGCTACATCAACGGCCTCGCGGCGACCGCCTTCGAGACGCTGGCCGCCACCGTGCCGGCCGGGCGCGCGCTGCGCGTGCTGGAGGTCGGCGCCGGCACCGGCGGCACCAGTTCCGCCATCCTGTCCACGCTCGGGGACGCGCTGCCGGCCGACCGCGCGCAGTACCAGTTCACCGATGTCTCTGACGTCTTCCTCGACCGGGCGCGCGAGCGATTCGCCGCCTACCCGTTCCTGAGTTTCGGCCGCTTCGACATGGACACCGACCCGCAGGCCCAGGGCTACGCGCCGGGCAGCGTCGACGCCATCGTGTCGGCCAACGCGGTGCATGCCAGCCGCGACCTGCGCGTCGCGCTGAAGCGGCTGCGCGGGCTGCTGGCACCGGGCGGCATGCTGGTGCTGGTCGAGTCGACGACGCACCTGCCGTGGTTCGACATGACCACCGGCCTGATCGAAGGCTGGCAGCATTTCGCCGACGACCTGCGCGGCGACAACCCCTTGCTGCCGCCGCAGCGCTGGCTGGAGGCCTTGCGCGAAGCCGGCTTCGACGAAGGGGGTGCCTGGCCGCCGGCCGGTTCGCCGGCCGAGGCGCTGGGGCAGCATGTGATCGTCGCGCGCGTGC
>NZ_JBFUEB010000197.1:0-6079 GCF_056404395.1 Rhizobacter sp. P2_D12
GGCGGCGTCAGGTCCTTGATCTCGTAGCGCAGCACCTTGACGCCCCAGTTGGCGGCCGATTCATCGATCGCGTTGACGATGTGGGTGTTGATGTGGTCGCGCTCTTCGAACGTCTTGTCGAGTTCCATCTTGCCGATCACCGAGCGCAGTGTGGTCTGCGCCAGTTGCGTGATTGCCTGCAGGTAGTTCGATGAGCCGTAGGATGCGCGCATGGCGTCGGTCACCTGGAAGTACAGGACGCCGTCGACCTGCAACTGCGTGTTGTCGCGCGTGATGCAGACCTGCGGTGGCACGTCGAGCGGGATTTCCTTGAGGCTGTGCTTGTAGGCGATGCGATCGATGAACGGCACCACGAAGTTCAGGCCCGGCGCCAGCGTGGCGTGGTATTTGCCCAGSCGCTCGACCACCCAGGCGTTCTGCTGCGGYACGATCTTCAGCGTGCGGACGATGAAGATGCCGACGATGACCACGAGAATCAGCGCGATTTCCATGAGGGTGCTTTCAGGAGGGAAGAAGGGGAAGAAGGGGAAGAGGGCGGCTCAGCGGATCGTGGCCGGCGCAAGCACCAGCCAGTTGCCTTCGACCGCCTGCACGACGTGCTCGCCGGCCGCCGCCGGCGCATCGGGCGCGAGCCGCGCCGTCCAGGTCGAGCCGCGGTAGGCCACGCGGGCGGTGCGGTCGTCGGCCCAGGCCGTCACGTGCACACGCTCGCCGATGTCGATGTTGACGTCGCGGTTCTCGCGCACCGGGCCGGCGGCCGGGCGCTGCGAACGCCGCCAGTGCCACAGCGCGGTGGCGCCGCCGCCCACCAGCGCCGCCATCGCCAGCTGGCCGGGAACGGCAATGCCCAGCAGGGCCGCCAGCGCCGCGGCCGCCAGGCCGAGCGCGAACATCAGCAAGTAGAAGGTGCCGGTGGCCAGCTCGGCCGCCACCGCGACGCCTGCGGCCACCCACCAGAATGTCGACGGGCTCATGTCCATGGCCGCTCCTTGTTCAACGTGTGTTGCGCAGTTTGCACATCACCCCCGCGCGCTTGCGGCGCAGTGTAAGCCGCGTCCCGCAGCCGTCATCGATCGGCCCTACACTTCGCGCCTTGTCAAGTCCGCTGCCCTGAGGTCGCCATGCTGCGTTTCAACTTTCCGATCGTCATCATCGACGAAGACTTCCGCTCCGAGAACACCTCGGGCCTGGGGATCCGGGCGCTGGCCGCGGCCATCGAGAAGGAAGGCTTCGAGGTGCTCGGCGCCACCAGCTACGGCGACCTGTCGCAGTTCGCGCAGCAGCAAAGCCGCGCCAGCGCCTTCATCCTGTCGATCGACGACAACGAGTTCACGCAAGGCCCCGAGCTCGACCCGGTGGTGCTGAACCTGCGCAAGTTCATCCAGGAGATCCGCTTCAAGAACGCCGAGATCCCGATCTACCTGTACGGCGAAACCCGCACCTCGCAGCACCTGCCGAACGACGTGCTGCGCGAGCTGCACGGTTTCATCCACATGTTCGAGGACACGCCGGAGTTCGTCGCGCGCCACATCATCCGCGAGGCCAAGTCGTACATGGACGGCCTGGCACCGCCGTTCTTCCGCGCGCTGGTCGACTACGCGCAGGACGGCTCGTACTCGTGGCACTGCCCCGGCCACTCGGGCGGCGTCGCCTTCCTGAAGAGCCCGGTGGGCCGCATGTTCCACCAGTTCTTCGGCGAGAACATGCTGCGTGCCGACGTCTGCAACAGCGTCGACGAACTCGGCCAGCTGCTCGACCACACCGGCCCGATCGCCGAGAGCGAGCGCAACGCCGCACGCATCTTCAACGCCGACCACTGCTTCTTCGTCACCAACGGCACCAGCACCAGCAACAAGATGGTGTGGCACCACAACGTGGCGCCGGGCGACGTGGTGGTGGTCGACCGCAACTGCCACAAGTCGATCCTGCACTCGATCATCATGACCGGCGCGGTGCCGGTGTTCCTGCCGCCCACGCGCAACCACTACGGCATCATCGGCCCGATCCCGCGCAGCGAGTTCTCGCCCGCGGCGATCCAGAAGAAGATCGCGAAGAACCCGCTGCTCGCCGGCGTCGACCCGAAGAAGGTCAAGCCGCGCATCGTGACGCTGACGCAGAGCACCTACGACGGCGTGCTCTACAACACCGAGACCATCAAGCATTCGCTGGACGGCTACATCGACACGCTGCACTTCGACGARGCCTGGCTGCCGCACGCCGCGTTCCACAGCTTCTACGGCGATTTCCACGCGATGGGCCGCGACCGCCCGCGCCCGAAGGACCAGGTGGTGTATGCGACGCAATCCACGCACAAGCTGCTGGCCGGCATCAGCCAGGCCTCGCAGGTGCTGGTGCAGGACGCGCAGCACCGCAAGCTCGACACGCACCTCTTCAACGAGGCCTACCTGATGCACACGTCGACCAGCCCGCAGTACGCGATCATCGCGAGCTGCGACGTGGCCGCCGCGATGATGGAAGCGCCGGGCGGCACCGCGCTGGTCGAGGAGAGCATCCTCGAGGCGCTGGACTTCCGCCGTGCGATGCGCAAGGTCGACAAGGAATACGGCAAGGACTGGTGGTTCAAGGTCTGGGGCCCGGACAAGCTGGCGGCCGAAGGCATCGGCTCGCGCGACGACTGGGTGCTGAAGGCCGGCGCCAAGTGGCACGGCTTCGGCGACCTGGCCGACGGCTTCAACCTGCTCGACCCGATCAAGAGCACCATCATCACGCCGGGGCTGGACATGTCCGGCAAGTTCGCCAAGACCGGCATCCCGGCCTCCATCGTCACCAAGTTCCTGGCCGAGCACGGCGTGGTGGTCGAGAAGACCGGGCTGTACTCGTTCTTCATCATGTTCACCATCGGCATCACGAAGGGCCGCTGGAACACGCTGCTCACCGCGCTGCAGCAGTTCAAGGACGACTACGACCGCAACGCACCGCTGTGGCGCGTGCTGCCGGAGTTCGTGGCCAAGCAGCCGCGCTACGAGCGGCTGGGCCTGCGCGACCTGAGCCAGGCGATCCACGAGATGTACGCCAAGGGCGACATCGCGCGGCTGACCACCGAGATGTACCTGTCGGACCTGCAGCCGGCGATGAAGCCCACCGATGCCTTCGCGCGCATCGCGCACCGCGACACCGAGCGCGTCGCGATCGACGACCTCGAAGGGCGCGTGACGACCTCGCTGCTGACGCCGTACCCGCCCGGCATCCCGCTGCTGATCCCGGGCGAGCGCTTCAACAAGAAGATCGTCGACTACCTGAAGTTCACGCGCGAGTTCAACGCCAAGTTCCCCGGCTTCGACACCGACGTGCACGGGCTGGTGGAGCACGACAGCGACGAAGGGTCGCGGACATACCACGTGGATTGCGTCAAGGAGGCGTGATGGGAATGAAGATGATGGTGCGTGGTTTTTTCGGCGGGCTGTTGATCGCCGCGGGTTTCGGGGCGATGGCGGGCGGGCTGCCGGCACCGGGTGCGGGTTATGCGGTGGTCTCGCTGATCGGCGACAAGCTGTCCGTCGTGACGCACGAGGCGGGCACCGGCACGACGATCGAGCGCAACCGGATGCAGGCGCTGCCGGTGAACGGCGGGGTGTTCGATGCCGAGGCCATGACGCTGGCCGAGCTGGCGTTGAAGCACCTGGATGCCGCTGCGCGCGTGTCGCTGTACGACCTGTCGTCGCCGGCGATGTTCGAGCAGCAGGAGCGGTTCACCGAAGGCGGGCGGCTCCAGTTGTCTCCGGCCGTGGTGCAGGCCATGCGCAAGGACGGCGCGGCGTACCTGGTGCTCATCACCAAGCAGCTGTCGACGGCCCGCTTGCAGGCGGGCGACCAGGAGAGCCTGGGAAGCGGCCAGTTGCAGGGCATGGGCTTCTACATCGATCGCTCGGTCAGGATGATGGACTCCCGCACCGGCGAGACGGGGCGCGGGTTCTTTGCGCCGTATGTCTTCGCGAAGCTGTCGCTGATCGACCTGGCGACGCTGGAGGTGGTGAAGGAGTCGCGCATCCGGGCGAATTTCTCGACGGCATCGGTCGGCGCTGCAGCGTCTCCGGACGCCTGGGACGCGCTCACGCCGAAGGGCAAGATCGACGCGCTGAAGGCGCTGCTCGCCGAGCATGTGCCGATGGCGGTCGAGGCGTTGGTCGCCGCGCATCCTTGAATCTGCTGGACGTCCACAAGGCCAGGTAGGCGAGGCCGTTCCGCTCCGCTCGGCCCGGCGCGCGGCGTCAGGCGGCTGCCGCCAGCGTTCGCAGCGGCGCCTGACGGTCGACCCGCGGCTGAACCCACGGCCCGGCTGCCGACGCATTCTGGATCGCCTTCGCCACCTGCACGCCGTGGGCATAGGCCGTCGCGACGCAGGGGTGCAGGAAGTTGGTCACCTCGCCCGCCGCATACAAGCCGGGCAACCCCGGCACCGCCCCATGGCGGTCGACCTCGATGCAGCCGTCGTCCAGCGCGAGCCGCAGGCCGGCCGGAATGCTGGCCTCGAAGCCATATTGCACGCCGATCACGTCGAACCCGCGGCCGTCGACCGTCATCGCCGCCTGGTCCACCTCGAACGGCCCGATGTGCACGTTCTCGGGCGCCACCTGTTTCAACAGCAGCGGTTGCGCGCGCGGTGCACGCCGGCAAAAGATGTCGACGCTGGCCGCGCCACGCCGCAGCGCGAAGCCGGCCTGGTCGAACGCGTTGTCGCCGCCGCCCAGGATCGCGACGCGCCGGCCTGCCACCGCGATCCGTTCCATGGCCACGCCCGGACCGATGCCCACCGTGTCCGAGGGCACGAAGCCGCCGCGGCGCGGTCTCGATCCGGTGGCGATGACGACGTGGCGCGCCCGATGGGTCGTGCCGCGTCCCGACACCTCCCAACCCAGCCCGCCCGGGCACGGCTGGATGCCCGTGACCCAGAACCCGAGGCTGTGCGGCACGTTCGCCGACTCCAGGTGATCCTGCAGTTGCGCGGCCACCTGCTGGCCGGTCTTTCCCTGCAGGCCGGGGATCCAGCGGTTGGTGTACGGGTTGTTCAGCTGCAACCCGCCGACCGCGGAACCAGCCTCCAGCAACTGCACCTCCATTCCGAGCTGGTGCAGCCACAGCGCGCAGGCCGAACCGGCCGGACCGCCGCCGATCACCACGGCATCTTTCATCGTCATCCCCTGGTTCGTCTGATGGAGCTCCCAGCATGCGACCAGGGGGTGCGGCGGCATCCACGCCGTGCGAAGGCAGCAGCGGCCAGGCGAAACCGGGAACGAGCCGGCAGGAGTCGGTCCTCAGTCGGTCAATCCGGCTGCCTGCTGCTGCACCCGCCCCACGTCCGCCTTCACCGCCTTCGCGATCTCGCTGCCATACCCCGCATCGGCCTTGTAGAAGTGCGCCAGCATCGCGTACTTCACCGTGTCGTTGGTGACGCGCCCCAGGTCGCCGGCCAGGTTGGCCACCAGGTTCGCCTGGCCCTGCTTCGTCAGCGAGCGCCAGAATTCACCAGCCTGCCGGAAGTTCAGCGTCTTCGCGATGCCTTGCTGCTGCGTGCTGCCGGCCAGCGGCAGGGCCGACGACTTGAAGGCCACATCCTGCGGCAGCGGCTTCAGCCGCGACGGCTCGTAGTTGACCAGCCCGCTGCGCGCACCGGCGTTCGCATCGCCGTCCTGGTTGTTGTTCGCCACCGCCGCCTTCGGCGCATTGATCGGCAGCTGCTGCACGTTGGTGCCCACGCGGTACAACTGCGTGTCGTTGTAGCTGAACAGCCGCCCCTGCAGCAGCCGGTCTTCCGACGGCTCGATGCCCGGCACCAGGTTGCCCGGCGCGAACGCGCTCTGCTCGGTCTCCTGGAAGATGTTGGCCGGGTTGCGGTTCAGCGTCATCGTGCCGACCTTCGTCTCCGGCACGCCCGTCCAGACCTTGGTGGCGTCCAGCGCGTTGAAGTCGAAGCTGTCCAGCTGCTCGGGCTTCAGCAACTGCACGTACAGGTCCCACTTCGGGAAGTTGCCGGCCCCGATCGCCGCGATCAGGTCCTCGCTCGCATGGTTGAAGGTCTTCGCCTGCAGTGCCGTCGCCTCCGGGCCGCTCAGGTTCTTCT
>NZ_JBFUEB010000198.1:0-6061 GCF_056404395.1 Rhizobacter sp. P2_D12
GCCCCGGTGTTCGTGCCGCCGCCGCGGCGGCCGCTGCGCCAGCTCGATGCCGAGTCGTTCGAGGCCGACGCGCCGGCCTCGGTCCTCGAAGTCGATCCGCGCAGCCGCGTGCTCGCGCTGTCCGGCAGCAACCTGATGCACGAGGCCTATCCGCCCGAGGTGCGCCTGAACGGCGAGGCACTCGAGATCGAGGAGCTCGACGACGATCGCCTGGTCGTGCGGCTGCCGCAGGATTTCGAACCGGGCGCGCTCGAGGTGCGGCTCGGCGACCGCGACCCGCAATGCTACGCGCTCGTGCATCCGTTCAGCGCCGAGGATGCGATCGCCGATGCGATGGGCCACGACCCCTGGGCACCGGACGGAGGCACGCGATGAAGCGCGAAGGCTTCCTGACGCTGACGCTGCGCTCGGGCGTCGCCGCTGCGGTGGTTCCCGCCCACCTCGACTGCCTGTCGGGCGCCGGCCGGCCGACCTCGCACCTCGACGGCGGCCGCATCGACGCGCTGGTGTCGCGCTGGGGCGAGGGCGCGCGCTTCCGCCGCGTCTACCATGCGCGCCGCTCGCTGGGCCGCCCCGGCGAGCACCACGTGGGCTTCGCCGACGACGAGGAAGCGCTGGGCCTGTCGCGCAGCTACCAGCTGGAGCTGGGCCTGCCCGAGGCGACCGCGAACCTGCGCGAGGCGCTGCGCGACCTCGGCACGGTCGAGCACTGCGACGAGCAGATGCTGGCCTGCGCACCGTTCGACGCGCCCGCCGCRCCGCGCCGCCGCATCACGCGCGACGAGGCGCTGGCCGCGCAGCGCCGCATCCGCGCGCCCGAGGCGCTGGCGCGCGAACCGGGCGACCCGCTGGTCACCGTGGCCGTCGTCGACACCGGCGTCGTCGTCGGCCATCCCGAGCTGCAGCGCCGCTGCATGGCCGGCTACGACACCGTCGACCTCGGCCTCGGCCGGCTCAACGACAGCACGCGGCTGGTCGGCGATTCGCGCGGCTGGGACTACAACCCGTACGACGAGGTCGGCCACGGCTGCCTCGTCGCCGGCATCATCGGCGCGCGCGGCTTCCGCCTGCCGCCGGGCCTGGCGGGCCTGGCGATGCTGCTGCCGATACGCGTGCTGGCCGCGGCGCGGCGGGACGCGGCCGGCGCGCGGCTGGTCGGCGTCGGCGCGCTGCCCGACATCGACGCCGGCATCAAGGTCGCCGTCGACCTCGGTGCCACCGTCCTCAACATGAGCCTGGGCTCGCCGCGCGACGAGAGCGACCGCCACGCGGCCGCGCCGCACCAGGCCGTCGCGCGCTACGCGATCGCGCAGGGCTGCGTGCTCGTCGCCGCGGCCGGCAACAGCGGCCAGCGCCAGCAGTTCTATCCGGCCGCGCTGCCCGAGGTGATCGCGGTCGGATCGGTCGACGACCGTGGCCAGCGCTCGCGCTTCTCGACCTGGGGGCCGCAGATCGCACTGTGCGCGCCGGGCGAGGGCGTCGTCGGCGTCGGCCGCCACGGCTACCAGACCAGTTCCGGGACGTCGTTCTCATCGCCGTACGTGGCCGGCGCGGCCGCGTTGCTGATGGCGCGCGCCCGGCGCCGCGGCCAGCCGCTCGACGCAGCCGGCGTGCGCCGGCTGCTGTGCGCGAGCGCGCAGCGCCTGCCCGGCCCGCCCGAAGAGGTCGGTGCCGGCCTGCTCGATTGCTGCGCGGCGCTCGAAGCGCTCGACGCATTGCACGCAACCCCCGCGAGGAGGTGATCCATGGTGACCAAGAAACCCAACCCGCCCGATCCGTGGATCGACCTGCTGAGCCTGGTCCTCGACGGACAGGCCAAGGCGGCCGAACTGCAGCGCGCCAAGCGGCTGCTGCAGCAGGCACTCGAGACGGCCGACGAGCGCGCGCCCGAGCAGCTGCTGCTCGCGCTCGGCCCGGGCCTGGCCCGGCGCACCAGCGGGCCGGCACCGCCGCCGACGGCCGAGTACGTCGCGATGCTCGCGCACCTGCTGCGCCGCGCGCTGCCGCTGCCGCCGCTCAACGCGACCGCGGCGCAGTTGAAGCCGCTCGAGAAAGCGCTCGCGCAGCGCAGCGTCCAGAACCTCCGGCCGCTCCTCGGGCCGGCCTTGCGCCTCGTCATCGGCAAGCCACGCGATGAGGACATTCATTTGCTCAACGAGTGGCTGGTCCAGTTCATCAAGGAGACTTCCATGGCCGACAACACCTTCTTCATCGACGTCAGTTCCGTGCCGATCCTGCAGAGCGACAGCGTCAGGACCGCCTACGTCGCCCGCGTCATCAGCGAGCTCAAGAACCGCTTCGGCGTGCCGGCCGACAAGGCCGACGTGACCAAGGTGCCCTCGGCCGCGGCCGTGCTGGGCATGACGGTGCTCGACGGCGAGGTCGACCCGGAATCGAGCGGCCTGACCGACGCACTGCGCCGCGCCTGGCTGGAGTCGATCGGCGACATCCCGAGCCAGCGGCCCGCCGACAACGGCAAGGTCGCGCTGTCGATCGTCTACCAGTTCATCGCCGACACGATCCCCAAGCTCAACGGCGGCATCAAGACGCTGGCGGTGCAGGAATTCGCCTTCGTCGCGCGCGACGTGATCGCCGGCGCACCGTCGATTCCGTTCGGCCATCCGAACTTCGAATCGGCGATCCGCATCGCGCTCGACCGCTACGTCGAGACGCGCTCGACCGGCGACTCGCTGAGCCTGCCCCCGGGCAGCCTGCCCGGTGGCACGCAGAACGCCGGCGGCGATGCCGACCTGAACTCGGACAACATCCGCGTGTCGGGCCTGACCTACTCGCTGGCCCTGCTCGAGAAGACGCTGGTGCTGAAGGTCGCCGACCGCATCGGCGAGCTGTTCATGAACGGCCTGCTGCCGTTCGGCCATGACGCGGCCGGCAAGGCGATCGACGACTACTACTGGGACACCGAGGACCGGCTGACCGAGTCGCAGCGCCGCTCGCAGTACAGCCGCATGCTCGGCATGCCCGGCGGCGAGGTGTCGAAGGAAGTCTCGCCGAACAAGGACTTCGAGCAGCTGTTCCTGCGCTTCATCGCGGGCATCTCCGAGTTCACGCGCCAGCGCGAGGTCGACCGCATGTTCACGACCCAGACCTCGCAGCTGTCGATGACCGGCGAGCAGGTGCGCAAATCGGCCTTCGAGCTGGCCAAGAACGCGTCGCTGTACGCCTGGGGCGGCAGCTTCTTCGTCGCGACGCGCATCAACAAGCACCTGGACCGCTCGATCGGCATCCTGAACCAGCCTCAGGTGCTGAAGACCTATGCCGCGTCGAACCACTGGCAGGTCGTCGAGCGGGTCGCGCAGCAGGACTTCGGCGGCGCGCCGAACTGGGTCAAGTACAGCACGATGGCGCAGGCGTCGAGCAAGCTGTTCGACTTCCTGGCCAAGTACACGGCCGCGCTGTCGAGCACCGGGTCTGCCAGGCCGTTCCTGTTCGACCCCAACTTCGTCACCGGCGAATTCGACGACTCGGGACGCCCGATCATCGGCGGCGGCGACGTCAGCGACATCGACACCCGCGCGCTGCTGACCAACGTGCAGTCGTGGCTGGCCGTCAACGGCGTGCGCGACGAGCAGGTCAAGCAGTACGCGCAGCCGGTCGAGATGACCACCGCGCCGAGCTTGCCGGGCCTGCCCACGGGCGGCGACGCCTCGGGCCTGGACGTCGTCAACAAGCTCAAGCAGCTGACCGCCAACGGCACGCCGAGCCCCGACCAGCTGCAACAGCTGCTGGCCCAGTTGCATTGAGCGCACGGAGGTCATCATGAAAGGCAGAGACACCCTGGCCCTGCGCGCGCGCCGGCTGCTCGCGCAGTCGGCCCGGCGGCTCGGCACGGCCGATCCCCTCGAGGACGTCGGCTCCGCGCTCGACGAGCAGCTCGACGTGCCCTATGGCGAGCCGACCGACGACACGCCGCTGTCGACCCAGTACTCCGAGCAGACGCCGGAGCAGCTGAATTTCGTCATGCGCGCGACCGGCCGCGGCGTGACCGGCGCCGACCGCATCGAGAGCTCGAGCCACGCGATGGGCCGCGTGGTCGACCGCCATTTCGGCCGCGCCGCGCGGCGCTGGCTCGACAACCAGCTCGAGCCGATCCGCGGGCAGGAGATCAGCCGCAGCGCGTCCTGGGGCGCCGCCTTCGGCAGCGCGTTCGACCGCAACGGCCTGGCCGAGTCGTACGTCCACTGCGAATGGGGCCCGAGCCTGGTCGATGCGCTGCCGGCGCCGCTGCACCGCATCGTGCGCGTGGCCATCGATTCGATGCCGGGCCTGCGGCCGGTCATCATGTCGGTGCGCTGCGGCCGCGCGGCCGGCGCGCAGCAGCTGTCGTTCGAGTCCGAGCGTCCGCTCGCGCTCGCCGCGCTGCAGCCGCTGATGGACCAGCTCGGGCTCGGCCACCGCCATGCGGGGCTGATGAGCGCCGTCGCGTTCATCCTCGGCGCGCGCTTCGTGCTGCCGGCCGAGGCCGCGATGCTGACCCTGCGGCCGCTGCGCCAGGGCGTCGAGATGCGCCTGGACGTCAGCCTGGACGCGATCCCGGACCTGCCCTCGCAGCTGATGGCGCTGACGCGCCTGCAGATGACCGAGCGGCCGCGCAGCGTGCAGGGCATGGACCGCTGGCTGATGGCGCTGACGCCGGACGGCTACCCCGGCCCCGGCACCGTGTCGGTGCTGTCGGTGTGGGTGCGGCCCGACCTGCCGGCACGGGTCGCGCTGTACCTGCGCCCGGCGTCGCTCGACCCGCGCCTGGAGGGCATGCGGCAACCGGCGCAACCGCAGCCGGTGCAACGCCCAGCGGCCGTGCCTGCGCGCCAGCCGGAGGTCGCCGGCCAGGCGCTCTGGTCGTCGTCGGCCTGGGCCTGAGGCCCTCAACGGACGGAGACTCGCCATGAACCCAGCCGCCCCGAACGACCGCCTGCTCGGCGACATCCGCTCGCGCGTGCGGCAGGCCCTGACGCAGAGCAGCGCGTTCAACGCGCTGGCGCCCGACAAGCGCACCGAGATCGCCCACAACACGGTGCGCGCCTTCCACTACATCCTGGGCGGCGCCGACGGCCGGTCGCGGCCCGGCGCGGTCGAGCTCGGCGGCAACGTCGGCGGCTACGCGCCGATCGCCGAGGCGCAGGCCGGTGCGGCGAAGGCGACGGCGCCGCAGCGCATCCAGCTCGCCGGCAACCGCCCGCCGCCGATCGGCGAGGCGGCGCGCCGCGGCGGCGACGCGATGGCGAACCTGGTCCAGGAGGTCGACTTCCCGGCCTTCGTGGGCGGCCTGGTCGACGGCGTCTTCAACTCCATCGTCACCAGCTCGATCAAGCAGATGGAGGCCTATGCCGAGCTGGTCAAGAACGTCAGCAAGTCGGTCGACCAGTACATGAAGGACAACGTCAGCGAGAACAACGCGCGCGACTACCTGGTGCAGAAGTATCCCGAGCACCTGGAGATGGACCTGTCGCAGGAGACGGCGAAGCTCAAGCCGCGCGAAGGCGCCGACGAATCGAGCATGCCGGACTTCTTCGCCGACCTGGGCCTGAAGTCGCCGGTCATGAGCCTCGACCAGGACACAGCCGAGGAACAGCTGATGCCGGCGGCGCGCCAGCGCATCGCGATGGACCGCCAGCAGATGCTCGCGACGATGGTGATGATGGGCGTCAACCGGCTGGTCGTCACCAACGGCACGATCGAGGCCTCGTGCCTGTTCAAGCTCGACACGCGCGACACGCGCATCCGCGACCGCACGAGCACGAGCGGCGGCACCTGGGGCAGCAGCACGCACGACGAATCGGGCGGCAAGGGCGACTACCACTACGAGGGCGAGCGCAAGGAGAACGACTGGATCAAGAGCGGCAAGTACTCGGGCAACCAGAGTTGGTACAACGGCCACACGCGTGACAGCAATGCCTCGTTCAGCGTGTCGACCGTCGACATCAACAAGAACGAAGAAGAGATCAAGCTGCACGCCGAGCTCGCGGGCAAGGTCAAGCTCAACTTCAAGAGCGACTACTTCCCGATGGAGAAGATGATCGACGCGCTGCAGATCAACCAGATC